>NZ_CAUVXO010000062.1:8110-11666 GCF_963555865.1 Protofrankia sp. Cr1 | reverse complement strand
CGCGTCCAGGACCACGAACCGCAGCCGGCGTCCCCGGCTCTTCTTGTCCACCCGCATCGCGTCGAGCAGGTCCGCCCAGCGGTCCGCGCGGTAGGTCGTGGGCAGGCCGATGCGTTCGAGCAGGTCGCGATGCCGGTCGGCGACGGCGTCGTCCAGGCCGGCGGCGAGCCGGCTCAGGGAGGCGGCGAAGACCATTCCGACGGACACGGCGGCACCGTGGCGCCAGGTGAAGCCCTCGACCTTCTCGATGGCGTGCCCCAGGGTATGCCCGTAGTTGAGGATCTCCCGGCGACCGGCCTCCGACGGGTCGGCCGCAACGACGTCCGCCTTGACCCTGATCGACCGTTCCAGCAGCTCACGCTGATGGCGCAGACCCGTCGGGTCGTCATCGAGCAGATCGAGGATGACCGGGTCTGCGATGAACCCCGCCTTCACCACCTCGGCCAGCCCCGAGGCACGCTCGTTCGCGGACAGGGTCGCCAGGGTCGCCAGGTCACACAGCACGGCCAACGGGTGATGGAACGCGCCGACGAGGTTCTTGCCGGCGTCGATGTCGATCCCGGTCTTGCCGCCGAGCGCCGCATCCACCATCGCCAGGACGGTGGTCGGCACCTGCACGACGTCGACGCCACGCAGCCAGGAGGCGGCCACAAATCCGGCGAGGTCGGTCGTAGCTCCACCACCGAGGCCGATGACGACGTCATCACGGGTGAAACCAACCTGGCCCAGGACGTCCCAGCAGAAGCCCGCGATGCGCAGCTGCTTGGCCTCCTCGCCGTCGGGGACCTCGACCGCGTGGGCCTCGATCTTCGCCGTGTCGCGCAGATCCGCGACCACGGCGTCCGCGGTCGCCCGCAGTGCCCGCGGATGGATCACCGCCGCCCGGGTCCGGCCGGCCACCAGGTCGGCGAGATCGCCGAGCAGACCCTCCCCGACCACGACCTCGTAGGGCCGCACACCCGCCGGAGCGACCGCCACCCGGGTCACCGGTGCCACCGTCACGGCCCGACCACCAACTTCTCGACCAACTCGACTACCTCCTCGGGTGTGCGGCCCGCGGTGTCCACCACCGCGGTTGCGACTTCGGCATACAGCGGCGCCCGCGCCCGCAGCATCGCCGTGATCCTGGTACGCGGCCCCTCGACCAGCAGCGGACGGTCCCGGGCCAGACCCACGCGCGCCACCGCGTCACTGACCCGGACGTCGAGGTGGACGACCAGGTGCCCGCGCAACGACGCCCGCGTCGCCGCGTCCAGCACCGCACCACCGCCAAGGGCAAGGACGCCCTCATGCTCGGTCAGGGCGCGTGCGACCGCGTCCCGCTCCAGGGCACGGAACGCGTCCTCACCACGCTCGATGAAGATGTCGCCGACCGGCATCCCGGCATGGCGCGCCACATCGGCGTCGGTGTCGCGGAAGGCCGTCCCGAGCCGCCGCGCGAGCACCTGCCCCACCGTGGTCTTCCCGGAGCCGGGCGGGCCCACGAGCACCACGACCGGCCGTCGTCCGCCACCGCCGCTGTCAGCGGCGATCATACCGGCTCCGACCTGATGATCAGCGACTTCAGGTACGCCTCACAGTTGCGCCGGGACTCCTCCACCGAGTCGCCACCGAACTTCTCCACGGCCGCGTCGGCGAGCGCGAGTGCGACCATGGCCTCGGCGACGACCCCCGCGGCGGGTACCGCGCACACGTCGGAGCGCTGCGCGATCGCGACCGCCTGTTCGCCGGTGGCGACGTCGATCGTGGCCAGCGGCCGGGACAACGTCGAGATCGGCTTCATGGCCGCGCGGACCCGCAGCGGCTCGCCGGTGGTCATCCCGCCTTCAACGCCGCCGGCGCGGTCGCTGGCTCGGCGCACCCGATACGGCGCCGCTGACACACCGTCGGCGGGCAGCCGTTCGATCTCGTCGTGGGCCTGCGACCCCCGCCGCCGGGCCGTGGTGAAACCGTCACCGAACTCCACTCCCTTGATGGCCTGGATGCCCATCAGCTCACCGGCGATCCGAGCGTCGAGGCGACGGTCACCGTGGACGTAGCTACCCAGCCCCGGTGGACAACCGTAGGCCAGGACCTCGACGATCCCGCCGAGAGTGTCGGCGTCCCGACGGGCCGCGTCGATCTCGGCGACCATCCGGATACTCGTCGCCGGGTCGGCGCACCGGACCGGATCGGCGTCCACCACATCCATGGTCACCGGCTGTGGTGGTGGCGAGCCGGGCGGTGTCTCCACGCTGCCGATCGCCACCACGTGCGAGACGACCTCGATGCCGTAGGCCTGCCGGAGCAGGGCCTTGGCTACGGTCCCGAGGGCGACACGCGCCGCGGTCTCCCGCGCGCTGGCCCGCTCAAGGACGGGCCGGGCGTCGGAAAAGCCGTATTTCTGCATCCCGGCCAGGTCCGCATGCCCGGGTCGGGGCCGGGTCAGCGGAGCGTTTCGGGCCAGACCCGCCAGCTCCGCGGCGTCGACCGCATCGGGCGCATCGGGCGCCATGACCTGGCGCCACTTGGGCCACTCGGTGTTGCGGACGAGGATGCTGACCGGACCGCCCAGGGTGAGGCCGTGGCGCATGCCCCCCAGCAGCTCGACCTCGTCACGCTCGAAGCTCATCCGCGCGCCGCGGCCGTGCCCCAGGCGGCGGCGGGCGAGTTCGTCTGCGATCTGGGAGCTCGACACCCGGATACCGGCCGGCAGCCCCTCGACGGTCGCCACCAGAGCCGGGCCGTGCGACTCCCCTGCAGTCAGCCAACGCAGCATGAATCCAGTCTTCCACGCATGCCGGCCATCGCACGCCGGCCATCGCACGCCGGTCATCGCACGCCGGTCATCGACGCGAACCGGACAGGCGTTGGTCAGCGGCTGCCCAGGACCGCGACGAAAGCGCCCGCGAGCAGAAACGGCCCGTAGGCGATGTGCGCACGCAGACTCGCCCGCCTGGTCACCAGCAGGAGCAGTGCCCACATCCCGGCCAACGTCATCCCCACCATGAACCCGGTGAGGACGACCGGGGCACCGAGCCACCCGAGAGCGCCGCCGAGCAGACCTGCCAGTTTCACGTCACCGAACCCGAGGCCGGCTCCGGGTAACGCCCACAACGCCGCGGACACCGCGGACACGACCGCCGCGGCGAGCACACCGCGCATCCACCGTCCCGGATCCCCATCGGTGAGGGCCGCTATCCCGAACAGCACGGCCAGGATCGGATAGGACGGCAACGTGAGCGCATCGGGCAGGCGGTGAACCCGGACGTCGATGACGGCCAGCGTCACACCCACCACCCCGAGGTAGGCGTATGCCGGCAGCCAGTTGACATGGTCGGCCAGCTTGACGGCGAACGCGACGACCACCACGCCGGTGAGCACGCCCAGCAACCAGCTGGTGGGTACCGGCCCGCGGATCTGCTCACCGTCCACCGGCCCGAAGGCACCTACCAGTGCGGGAAGCACCGGCACAGCGCCCAGTGCGGCAAGAACGATCATACTGGTGGATGCGGCCGCAGCGAGGTTCACACGGGTGTCCCGCCGCCGGAACCGACGGCGGCGGTCGGCGCCGGCG
>NZ_CAUVXO010000062.1:5918-7902 GCF_963555865.1 Protofrankia sp. Cr1 | reverse complement strand
TGCCGATCCCGACCGCAGCCCCAGCGCCCGCCGGCCCGCGTCGAGGAGCAGACCCACATCCACCTCGGCGCCGGTGAACAGCCGTACCTGGCCGGCCGCCTGGGCCGCGAGTACGACCAGCCCACCGGCGAGCGCCGCTCCGGCGGCCTGTGCGCGAGCGGCCAGGCGGGTGGGCCACGGGTGGTAGAGCAGCTCGACCAGCGCGGTCGAGGACGGCCACGGGTGGCGTGCCAGATCGTCGGTCACGCCGGCCGGGGTGGTCGCGAGGACGATGTCGGCGCCGCGCAGGGACCCCGGCCCGCCCGGACGGGCGAGGATTCCCGAATCCGGTGATCCCCAACGGTGGACCGTGACGCCGAGCCCGAGCGCGCCACCGATGTCGACCAGGAGCGCCGCCGCCGCGGGGCGGCGCGCGACCAGATCGACCCGGTCGGCGCCGAGGCTGGCCAACGCGCCGAGGGCGGCTCGCGCGGTTCCCCCCGCGCCGAGCACCAGGGGGCTACGCGGTGCCACGCCGGTACCGAGAACCTGGGTGACCGCGTGGGCGATGCCCATGACATCGGTGTTGAACCCGTGCAGGCGCGCAGGTGTCCCGCCGGTCGGGCCCGGACGGACGACGATGGTGTTGACGGCGCCGAGAAGCGCCGCGGTGTCGTCCAGTGTGTCGAGCAGTGCCAGGACGGCCGTCTTGAGCGGCATGGTGAGCGACAGGCCCGCCCAGCCCGGATCAACCCGTACCCGGCCGAGCAGCTCCGCCAGGGCGCTCTCGTCACACTCGACGGCCGTGTAGTCCCAGTCGAGTCCCAGCGCCGCATAGGCGGTTGTATGCAGAATGGGTGACAGCGAGTGCGCCACCGGCATGCCGAGGATGGCGGCCCGCCGGCGGGTCACGAGCCCCCCTCGGAACGGTAGCGTGCGAGCGCTTCCTGCCACTCCTTGTCCGTGGTCGCGAAAATCGTCACATTCGACTTCGGCAACGACACGAAGTACATCCACGGCCCCGCCGCCGGATGCAGCGCGGATTCCAGCGCCCATCGACCAGGGTTGGAGATGGCCCCCGGCGGCAACCCGGACACCTTGCGGGTGTTGTAGGGGTTGTTGGCGTTCAGCTGATTCTGGGTCAGCGGACCCTCGTATTCGTTGAGCGCATACCGGGTGGTCGAGTCGAGGTCCAGCCGACGGAAAGCCCCGGAGGTGTCGGCAAGCCGGTTGTAGATGACCCGAGCGACCTTCGGGCCCTCCTCGGGGTTCTTCACCTCGCGCTCGATGATGGACGCGACCGTGATGACGTCCTGTGGGGTACGGCCCAGAACAGCCGCGCCAGCCTCGATGTCGAGGGATGCCGTCTCCGTCCTGAATCGGTCGACGAACATCTTGACCGTGGCAGTCAACGATGCGCCAGGTTGCAGGTCGTAGGTGAACGGGTACAGGTAGCCCTCGACCCCGCTGGCATAGGACGGCAGCTGGAGCTCGCCCGGGTTCTTCACGAGGGCCTCGAGCGCTGCAAGCGGCTGGCCGGTACGGTCCGCGAGCGCCGTGAGGACCTGCCGGGTGGTCATGCCCTCGGCGATGGTGAGCCGGAACAGCGCGTGCGACCTGGCGTCGAGCAGCGCGGCGAGTGCGTCGACCGCGCGCACCCGCTGCTTGACCTTGTAAAAGCCGGGCTGGATGGACCGCGACCGCTCGTCGGCCGCGGCCGCGTTGACGAACGCTGCCGGGGTTCGCACGACGTCCGCGGACGCCAGCACCCGCGCGATGTCGCGGGCGGTTGACCCGGCCTGGATCTGGATGATGACCGAACCGTCACCGGGCCCGGCAAAGTCGGCGGCCGACTCGCCCTTCGCGATGCGCCCGATCACCTTCCCCGCGCCGTAAATTCCGCCAGCGAGCAATCCGGCTACCACGACCAGGATCGCGACAAGCTTCGGAACGGCAGCGGGTCTGCGTTGTCCGGCCTGGTTACGCCTGCTGCGGCGACCGCCGT
>NZ_CAUVXO010000062.1:0-5481 GCF_963555865.1 Protofrankia sp. Cr1 | reverse complement strand
GTCGTCGTCGTCGTCCGGATGGTGCTCGGGCCTACCGCCGTTCGGCGCGTCACCGAGCAACTCATCGAGATCATCGCTGATCATGCGCTGTCCGCGGGTCGGTCCGACCTCGGTTCCTCGGCTCCCCTGCGCACGCGCATCGAGGCCTCGTCCACCCGTTGACCGGCAGGCGGCGTGACCGCTGCTCGGGCCGCGCCCCCGTCCGGCGGGGCGTCCAGCACGGACTGCAGGATCTGCACGGCTGCCTCCTGATCCACAACTCCACGACGAGCCCGGGCGCGCATGCCACGTTCAGCCATCCGACGGTGGGCCACGACCGTGGTCATCCGTTCGTCGACCAGCCGAACCGGGACAGGGGTAACGCGTGCCGCAAGAAGATCGGCGTAGGCCCGAGCCTGGCGGGCCGCTGGCCCCTCGACCCCGGACAGCTGCGTCGGCAGACCCACGACGACCTCCACAGCCCGACGATCCCGAATAATAATTGCAAGCTCATCAAGATCGCGTTGCATTCGGGGATCGCGTCGCAACGTCGTCACCGGAAAAGCGATCCTTGCATCAGGATCGCTGGCGGCGACTCCCACCCGTACCGTGCCTACGTCCACACCGACGCGCACGCCCGTCCGGCGGGTCACCGGGCGCCCCCGCCCCTGTCCCCGGACGACCTCCCGGACCTCCCGGACCTCCCGGGCAAGCTAGCGGCGGTGCGCATCCGCGACGTCCGGCACGTCGGCTCGCCCGTCGGATGTCCCACCCGGTGCATCGTCGTCACCGGCGTCACCGGCGTCACCGGCGTCACCGTCGTCACCGGCGTCACCGGCGCCGATCCCGAGAGCCTGCCGAAGTTCATCCTCCCGCTCCGCCATGCCCTCCCGGACGTCCGCCACGAAATCCTGCACCGACTGCGCGAGGGAACCGGCCATGTGCGCCGGGGTGAGCGTGGACGCCGCGCGGGCGGCCCGCCGAACGGTGACCACGCCGACCGCCGCACCAAGGGCGATGTAGAACATCCGGGGCATTATGCACTCCTGCTCTCGGGCCCCGGAACCCCGGCGCCGGATGTCTGCAGCCCCGGTACCCCGACGCCGGCCGTGCCGGCGCGCCGTGCGGTCCGCCGGGACGTGCGGTCGGCCTTGATCTCCGCCGTGACCCGCGACTCGATGTCCGCGCGGCTCCGCTTGGCCGCCGCGCGCCGAACCCCGTAGGTGAACGCCGCGACCCGCACAACCGGACCACCGAGCGTGGCCGCGAACAGCGACGTGAGCGAGGAGATGTTCGTCGAGATCGACTGCACGTTCGCCGTGATGGCGTCGACCCGGTCCAGCTCCTTGTTCACATGGCTGAGGGCAAGGTTCACCTCGTCCACGGTCGCGCCCGCCTGCCGAACCCGCGCGGTGCCCTCGTCGATGACAAGCCCGGTCTGACGAACCCGCGCGGCCGCCTCGTCGAAGATCTTCCCAAGCTTGAACAACACGTAGCAGCCGAACAGGACGAGCACGGAGAACGCCCCCGCCGCGATCAGTCCCGCGATCGCACCACCGGACATGTGTGCTCCGCCTCCGCTGTCATGGGCCGTAGCCCAGCCATATCGTCATAATCAAGCACTATTGTCGTAATCCAGTAATATCGGCGTAACCCAACAGTACCGGCGCCCGGACGCGGTACCCGACAGCATCGGGGCACCGGCTCACGGCCATCCGGTGGATGTTCATCCATTACCGGCCGTACCACCGACGTCCGCCAGAACCGCCAGAGCCTCCCTGGTGGGCTCCTGCCGTGGTCACGGTCGGTGGACCGGCCGGGAACGCCCGAGGCTGGGGCGTTCCTGGAGCGACCCTACCGAGCGCGACCAGCTTCGTGGCCACTCGCCCCTGACGGCTCGTCCACATCGCCGTGGGCGGCGGCCGGATGACCGGCGCCTCGCAGGGTGGCACGCAGGAACGCCAGCCGCTGCGAGGCACGCGATTCGAACCCGTTCCCGCTCGGCTGGTAGTAGTCGCGAGCCACCAACGAGTCGGGCGCATACTGCTGGCCGACCACGCCACCGGGGTGGTCGTGGGGATACCGGTAGCCCCCGCCATGGCCCAGCCGACCCGCGCCCGGGTAGTGCCCGTCGCGAAGATGGACGGGCACCGGGCCGGCACGCCCCGCCCGGACATCGGCTACAGCCGCGTCGACGGCCCGGATGACAGCGTTGGACTTCGGTGCCAGCGCGAGATGGATCACGGCCTGGGCCAGCGCAAGCCGTGCCTCGGGCAGACCCACCGTCTCCAGGGCCGCCGCCGCGGCCACCGCCACGCCCAGTGCGCCGGGCTCAGCCAGTCCCACGTCCTCACTGGCCAAGATGATCAACCTGCGGGCGATGAAACGAGGGTCCTCCCCCGCTTCCAGCATCCGGGCCAGGTAGTGCAGGGCTGCGTCGACATCCCCGCCACGGATGGACTTGATGAACGCGCTCGCCACGTCATAGTGCTGGTCACCAGCCCGGTCGTAGCTGACCGCGGCCCTGTTCACCGCTTGCTCGACAGTTGCGAGGTCGACGCGGGCGGGGGCATCCGCCCCGCGAGCCCCCAGCGCCCCCAGCGCGGCGTCGCCGGCGGCCTGCAGCGCGGTCAGGACACGTCGGGCGTCGCCGCCGGCCAGGCGCAGCAGGTGATCGACCGCGTCATCGTCCAACGCGAGTCGGCCACCATAACCACGAGGGTCGGCGAGCGCCCGGTTAATCAGGATGAGGAGATCGCCGTCGGTGAGCGGCTCCAGCGTGAGCAGTAGCGACCGGGACAGCAGCGGTGCCACCACCGCGAAGAACGGATTCTCGGTGGTGGCGGCGACCAGCGTGACCAAGCCGTTCTCCACCGCGGGCAACAGTGCATCCTGCTGGGTCCTGGTGAAACGGTGGACCTCGTCGATGAACAGCACCGTCCGCACACCGGACATCGCCAGCGCGTCACGCGCCTCGTCGATCGCCGCCCGCACATCCTTCACCCCGGCCGTGACCGCCGACAACTCACGGAACCGGCGCCCACCGGAACCCGCAATGACGTGGGCCAGGGTTGTCTTGCCGGTACCCGGCGGCCCCCACAGCAGGACCGAGGTCGTACCGCCGCCCTCGGCCAGGCGCCGCAGCGGGCTGCCCGGCCCGAGCAGGTGACGTTGCCCGACGACATCATCGAGGGTGCGGGGGCGCAGCCGGGCCGCGAGCGGACCCGACGTCGCGAGGGCCTGCTCGAGCCCGCCATCGAACAGGTTCACCCGCCTACCGTATGACCGCCCGCGCGGATGTCGTGCTGCCGGCTGTGCCGGAGCCGCGCTCCCACAGTCGCGTTCTCACAGTCGCGTGACGCGGTCACGGCGGTGTCCCCGCCGCCCGGCGTCGCCTGTCCGGCCGAACACGTCCACCGGCGGGCCTTCCACTGAGGGTGACAGCGGGCCTCCCGCCAAGGGTGCAGCCTGGCCGTGGACCGCGGCCGCACGAGTGAAGACGTCCGTCTCGCTGACCCCGCCCAGGGCCGAGAAGATGACTATCGCCAGGATGGAGAAGGCCAGGACGCACACGGCGAGGCTCAACGTGATCGGGTCGACGCCATCACCGGGCTGCGTCACCCCGGACGTGACGGCGACCCGGGTGGCGGCCATGCCCGTGTAGTGCATGCCGCAGACGGCTGCCGCCATCACCACCGACGCGGCCAACACGTGGTTGCGGCTACGTACCCGAAAGGCGATCCACAGCGCGGCCAGTGCCGCAACCACGGCTATCGCAACCGAGAGCGCGACGAGCGTCGGGTCGTAGGTGACGGTGCTGCCGGTCCGCATCGCGGCCATGCCCGTGTAGTGCATCGCCGCGACACCGAGACCGGCGATGAGCCCGCCGAAACCCAGTCGAGCCACGCTGCGGGGATTCGTTGCGACGACCATCAGGCCGATTCCCGACACCGCCACCGCGATGACGAGGGAAAACGCGGTCAGGCCCAGGTCGTAGGTGATGTCCATCCCCTCGACGTGATACGCGACCATGCCCATGAAGTGCATCGCCCAGATTGCGCCGCCGCCGAGAGACAAGGCGGCGGACGCGACCCAGCGTCGCCGCACGGCGGCCCCGCTCCCGGGAATGCGTAACGCGCTCACCAGTGCGGCAAACGAACCCATCAGCGCCAGACCGACGGACACGCAGACGAACAGCAGGTCGTAGTCGGCCGTGTGATGCGCTGCCGCCGCAAGACCCATGAGATTCTCCCAACTGATGCCAAAAATGCCTCGTTTGTCTCGTTTTTAGCACACCTAGGTATGAAACTGGTCGTGCCGAAGCGTGCCGGCCGGTGGATACCCGGTCGACGGGACGGAGCCGTAACGGTTCCGGTGGCCTTCATCGATACTTACCGACCGGCCGGCAATCCCCTGACCTGCGGCCGGCAATAGGGGCGGGCGCTCCAGGTGGTCAGCAGTCCCAAGTGATCGTGTAGTGACGGACGAGGCCGTCGAGCTCCGGCGAAATCTCCATGATTATCTGGCATACCCGATCGACCGCACGTGGCGCGAGCGCATTGTAGATCTCGCCGAAAACCTGATGTGCCTCACCGCGCGGCCAGCGCGCCGGCAGCAGGTCCAGCGGCAGGTCGGGATCAAGACTTGGGAACCGTCGCCACGCGTCCATCACGGCGGTACGGGCAACCAGCGACTCGGACGGGCCCACCTCGCCCAGTCTGATCCGCCCCAGCAGGGGCGTATGGACGACAATGAACTCCTCATAGCGGGACCGCAGGTCGCGCAGATCCCACGCCTCGATCGGCGACCGGGGGCCGATGATCCCGGTTTCGGCGGTGGCCGTCATGATGGTCGCCTGGGAAACGTCGAGTTCCGCGAACATTCGGAAGGCCGCATCCGCGACCGACCGGGGCGTCACCCACATGCCGTCATACAATGGGGCGAAACCCAGCCAACGCAGTTTGTTCCGGACGGCATGGCGCACATCACGCTGCTCTTCCGGAATGGAGAAGGCGGCCACCGTCCAGTGGCCGTCCCAGGGCGTGTGGCACTGCCCGAACGACAGAATGCGCCCGGCACCCTCCCGCAGGGCGTCGGCTGCCTGGCCGGTCAGGCCGTAGTACGTGTTGCGGCCGATCCGCGAGGAATCCAGCAGACCTCGCCGGGCGAGTCGGCTCAGTGCGGCACGCGCGCCAACTGTGGAGATACCGAAGTCCGCCAGCAGATGGACAAGGGCCGCGGACGGTATGTGCTCCTTACGTCCGTTCCAGTAGTCGCCGAGAAGCGTCGTGAGGAGGCGCTGCGGTTGGACGCCGCTCTGCAGGCGAGGTAGGTCGACTTCTGACGAGCGGTCGCGGGTGACGACGGACACGGATGTTGTCACGAAAGATGATTTTACGAGCATGTCCACACCGGTCCCAACGGCTCCGCCGAGACCACCTGCCGGCATTCGCCTGCCCACCGACGTCCATCCATCCGTCGACGCCTGTTCGCCCGTCGACG
>NZ_CAUVXO010000061.1:17093-18060 GCF_963555865.1 Protofrankia sp. Cr1 | reverse complement strand
GACCCCGATAATGTCAACATCGACAGGTGTCCCACAAAGGTCGGTTGCCCGGTCAACGGCATCTGAATCTTCGCCGGACAGGTGATCACCGCCCTGTCCGGACACCTCCACCCATGTCCCAGCTGCCGGTGTCCGGGCGATAACCCACAGGACGGTTGACCATGACAGACAGCGCGGCGAACAGCGCGGCGAACAGCAACGTCCAGCGGGATGCCCAGCAACGGGAGCTCGGCAAATTCCTGCAGGCCCACCGCGAGCGGACACCCGGCCTCCTGCGGGAGGAAGTGGCGCAGCTGTCTGGCCTGGGGCTCGCCTGGTACACCTGGCTCGAGCAGGGACGGGTACCGGTTTCCCCGCAGGTTGTCGAAGCCGTGGCACGCACGCTGCGGCTGGACGACGGGGCCCGACGACACGTCCTGGCGCTCGCGGGTCTGCACGTGCCACCGGTGGCGCGCCGACACCTCCATGATCGACTCCGTGGTACGGCACGGCTGCTCCAACCCGTCCTGGACAGTTGGGCGACGAGCCCCGCGCTGCTGCTGGACCACAGGTTTGACATCACCGGGTGGAACGACGCCTACGCCGCGCTGTGGACGGACCCTGCCCTCGTCGACGACCGGCGCCGAAACCTCATATATCTGATGATCACCAGCCGTTTGCTCAGCAGCACGCTGAATGACTGGGAGTCCGTGACAAAGGCCATGCTCGCGCAGTTTCGGAACCACGCCGATCGCAATCCCCGCGACGACCGGACCGACGAACGCACCCGGGAGATATTCGCACTGCTCGAGGCCGACAAACCTGAGCTGCGCCATTGGTGGGAAAGCCGGACGGCGCATGAGTTCACCAGCCGGACGGTCACGGTCAGCACCGCGACCGTCGGCGACATCCGCCTGGTGCTCTCGTCGTTGCGCCCGATGGATGACCCGGACTCAACCATCCTGCTGCAGACCCCGGTCAGCCAGCC
>NZ_CAUVXO010000061.1:13991-16631 GCF_963555865.1 Protofrankia sp. Cr1 | reverse complement strand
CCAGCGACGGTGACGGGGCCGGGATGCCTCCGGCCAGAAGTCGATGAAATCCCGCTCCGCGGTACGCGCCCGGCATTCCTCCAGACCCAGCAACAGCCCGAGGGTGAACGCGGTCGGCTCACCGGTATCCGCGGCCGCGGTGCCCCAGGCACGAAGCAGCCCCTGGGCGACGATCGCATCCTGATGCGTGCCGAGCAGTTCCTGAATCTGCTCGGACAACCTGGCGAACGCCACCGCGTCAGAGCCGAATACCGGTGCGGCCGTCTCGGCCGCGTACCGCAGACGCTTCGCCTGCTTGCGGGCACTGTGCAGCTGGAGGTCCCGCTCGTGGCCGGACGCAGTGGCCAGCGCGGCCTCGACCTTGCGGGTCAGCCGACGGTCCGCGCGTCCGATCAGCTTCGGGACGGCGGTGCGCGCGGGCTGCGTCGCCGGGCCACGCAGCGGTCCGGCGACCACCGCCCGCAGATCAGCAACGAGTGTCAGGTACCGCTCGCTGCGCAGCATCGCCACGGTCTCGGTGCGAGCCTCGGCCTGGCCTGCGAGCAGCTGGCTGTCGATCGCCTCGCCGACCGGGCCACGCACCAGCTCGGCGGGCAGGGCGGCCATCCGCCCGTCGAAGTACTCGACCATCACCTCGCAGTCGCGGGCCGCGGACAGCGCACCGGCCAGATCGCGCAGCTCGCCGTCCAGGTGGCTGGCGGTCGCCGGGTCGAACATCGGCGCGAAGGTACGCAGCGTGCTGCGGAACCGACGGGTCGCCACCCGCATCTTGTGTACGGCATCGGGGGCATCCAGGCGAACCCGTGGATCGGCGGCGAGCAAGGCCTCCACCTGGGCTGCAAGGTAGGCCCGGACAACCTCACCGGCTGGCGACTTCAACCTCGGCCTGGCCCGGGGCGCCGTCGCGTCGGAGTGCCGCTGGTTCGCCAGTGCCGGCCCGAGCACCCGCGCCAGCTTGGACGCGTCCGGGGCTTGGGATGCACCGGCCGCGGTCAGGGTTGCGCCGACCGTGTCCAGCAGGCTGTTCTCACCGGCGCCGACACGTTCGACCTCGATCTCGCGCCACTGGCTGCGCCGCTCGCGCACGGTGTTCCCGCCAAGGGTCTGGGCACTGACGTGATCGTCGACGACCTCCGCGAGATCAGCGCCGGCGGCGTTGCGAAGGCGGATGGCGGTGCGGGTCGTGACCAGCCGCGCAACCGGTCGAAGCGGTGCGCCGCGCAGGTGGACACGCACCAGGTCAACCAGCTCGTCGGGCGGAGTGCGGTTCGCCCAACCATTGTCTGGACCAGCGGCGGCGGAAGCAGCGGCGGACACTTCCGGTACTGGATCAATCACGACCGGCGGCCGGTCGGCACTGCCGACCGGCTCCTTGGCAGCCTCAGCGATATTCGCCCCTTTTGCGCCATCAGCCGTATTCACGATATCCGGGGCCGGCTCGAGCGGACGTTGGATCTCGTCCCGTTCACCGACTTTGATCGGCAGCTTCAGGTGCCAACCGTCGTCGTACCCGCCGGTACGCCGTCGAAATGTGATCTTGTTATTGGCCAGCCGAAAGTCGTCGGAGTCGTAATAGATCGCCTCCAGGGTGACCGTTTCCGGTTCGGTAACAGTGGTGACGCCTTGCAATTGGTCCAACGCGGGAAGCACAAAGACCGGCTCGACCACGAACTTGCGTTCGACTTCCCTCAGTTCACCGCCCATGCCGTCCCCTCTCATCACATCCGACCGGATCGCCATCACCTGGCACCTGCTCCGCCCTGCCACCTTCCGACGCCTGCAACCCATCAGGCAACTAAAAGACCATTATTGTTCAACGTATGTTAACCATCCCGTGGCCCTCATGCCTGCACTGAGCGCGACTCACGGTGTAGGAAGCCAGGAGACCCGACCGGCCAACGTTGCATAGCCGACAAACGCGACAGAATCGATCAAGGAGTGAGCCACCACAAGCGGGCCGATCCGTCCCCAGCGCTGGTAGATCCGGCCGAACAGCAGACCCATGATCAAATTGGCGACGAAGCCCCCGAGCCCCTGGTAGAGGTGGTACGAACCGCGCAGGATCGCGCTCGTTGCCAGCGCGCTCCGGTCGTTGCAGCCAACCTGGCGCAGCCGGGTCAACAGGTAGCCGACCACGACGACCTCCTCAAGCACCGCGTTCTCCACCGCCGACAGCAGCAGGACGGGAATGCGCCACCACACGTCCGGCAGACTCGTGGGGACCACCGTCAGGTTCGCGCCGGAGTGCCAGGCAAGCAGGTACAGCCCGAGGCCGGCGCCACCTACCAGGGCGGCCAGGCCGGCACCGAAACAGATGTCACGGATGGGTTCGCGGCGATCGAACCCGATGGCGGACGGGCCACCGCCGTCGCGCACAAGCAGGTACAACGCCAGCAGCGCGGGCACCAACGCGGTCGCGACACCGACCAGCTGCAGCGCAAGGTCGAGCCACGGACGTCCCGGCGCCGCCGACGAGTTCAGCTCGGCAACCTGGCTGCGCAGCGGTCCGGGCGCGGTCAGATCGCCGATATAGCGGACGGCGGCCCACAGCGCGGACGCTCCCAGCGAGACGCCGAAGACGAGCCACACCTCGGCGACGAGCAACCGCCGGGACAGCGGCCGGCCGACACCGTCCAGGCC
>NZ_CAUVXO010000061.1:0-13551 GCF_963555865.1 Protofrankia sp. Cr1 | reverse complement strand
GCCGGCATCTGACCGGTCGACGTCGACCGATGCGGTGCCCCGGTCGTCCCCACGCACACTCATCTGGTGACCGTAACCACCCAGGCGACCCAGCCGTCCAGACGGTGCAGGCCCGCACGCTGCCCACCCGCACACCCGCACACCCGCCCTAACGGTTCAGGTCACCAGCTGCGGGTTCCGGGTCGGCGAAGACCTTGAACAGCAACACCAACGCCGGGATCAACACGGCTACGCCGGCTCCGATCGCGATCAGCACAGCCCGCACGTTCTCGGTGGGCGCCGCGGCCGCGACTGCGCTGACCTGCCCGACCACCAGGTCCGGGTACTGGGCGGCGGCCCAGCCCCACAGCACGCCCGCCACCGCAAGGCCGGCTGCGAGCCGCGCCGCGGTGAAATGACGCCGCCAGACCAGCACGAGAGCGCCGACCCCGCCGCAGGCCGACGCCATGACAAAAGGGACCCCGCGGGTGGCGAACCGCTGCGCCACCACGGGCGCGTCCCGCCACAGCAACGGCAGCAACACGCAGGCCAGTGTGCCCGCGACGACCGCGCTGCCGAGCGCCCGGCGCCGCAAGCCGTCAACGAGATGCTCGGTCCCAGCTCGCCGGGATGCGTCCCGACACAGGTACACCGCGGCGAGGAAGGCCGTCACGGTGACCGCGAACCCCCCGGCTACCAGCCCGAATGCGCTGGTCAGCGGAGCGGTGGCATCGTCCGTGCGAGCATTCCCGCTGGCCATGGCGGCCCCGCACACGCCCAGCATGAACGGCGTGACCGTGGACGCCACCGCGAACACGTGCCCCCACCAGTGGTCGGGGCCGGCCGCGCCGGCGCCGTAGGCGCGGTAGACATAGGCCGCGCCGCGCAGCACGATGCCCACCAGGGCCAGCGCCATCGGCAGCTCCAGGGTGCTGCCGATCACGCCGAACGCGGCTGGAAACCCGGAGAACATCGCCACGATCACGAAGATCAGCCAGACATGGTTGGCCTCCCACACCGGACCCAGCGCACCGGAGATCAACGCTCGTTGGTCGCCCGCGTGCGGGCCCCGGGCGAGCAGGTCCCAGACACCGCCGCCGAAGTCGGCGCCGCCCAGCAGCGCATACGCGGTCAGTCCGCCGACCATGACCATCAGCAGCAGGTCGGCGGCGGTCATCGGGCCACCCCGTTGCGCTGCACCGGGGGTCTCCCTCGCGCCGTCTCCACGGGGTCAGTCACAGGGTCAGTCACGGGGTCAGTCACGGGGTCAGCCACGCGCTCGGTCGCAGGGCCGGCAGCAACCTCAGGACGGATCCCGCCAGCCGGTCCGCCGGTGGCCATCCGACGCAGGATGAGTACCAGCGCCGTCGACAGGCCAAGGTAGAGGACGAGCGTCCCGGCGAACGCCCAGCCGACGCCGGGGCTCGCCGTCACCGCGTCCGACACCCGCATGCGGCCGTAGACGATCCAGGGCTGGCGACCACCCTCGGTCACCTCCCAGCCAGCCAACATCGCGATGACGGACGCCGGCCCGGTGGCAGCCGCCGCGAGCAGCCAGCCCCGGCCGAGCGGGAGCACCGGACGGCGGGCATGTCGCCGTCGTCCCAGCGCCACCGCCGCCACCGCCACAGCTACCGACAGTGCGATGATCGCCGTCCCGAGCCCCACCATCGTGTCGAATGCGAGGTGGACGACCAGGGCGTTCGGCCGCCCGGCCGGCGGGAGTGCGTCGAGGCCGGCCACCACGTGCTCCCGACTCCATCCGGTCATGATGGACAGGGCGTCCGGGATCTCGATCCCGTACCGGACCTTCCCGGTCACGCCGTCGTAGACGCCGCCGAGGGTCAAGGGCGCATGCGCTCCGCTCCGGTACAGGGCCTCCATCGCGGCGAGTTTCGCCGGCTGCTGGGTCTCCACCACCCGCGCCGCCCAGTCACCGACGACGAGCTGCAACGGGGCGCACACGAGTACCGTGATCAGGCCGACGTGTAACCCGCGGCGGTGGTAGGCGTCCCGCCGACCGCGCAGCATCCCGACCGCGTACACCCCGGCGACCGCGCCGCCGGTGCACATCAGTGCCGCGAGCAGCATGTGAATCACCTGCGGTGGTGCGGACGGCGTGGTGAAGGGCGCGAGCGGCTCCGCGGAAACTACCCGGCCGTCGACCTCTCGCACGCCTCGGGGGACGTTCATCCACGCGTTTGCGGTGATGATGAACAGGGTGGACAGGGTGCCGGCGACGGCGATCGGGACCATCGTCCACCAGTGCGCCCGTGGCGACAGGCGGTTCCACCCGTAGAGGTAGAGGCCGATGAACACCGCTTCGGTAAAGAACGCGAAGCCCTCGAGGGTGAACGACAGGCCGAGCGCTCCGCCATAACGCGCCATGAACGCCGGCCACAGCAGGCCGAACTCGAACGACAGCACAGTTCCCGACACCGCGCCGACCGCGAACAGAACCGCAAAGGCCCGCGACCACGTCCGGGTGAGCGCATACCACACGGCGTCGCCCGTACGCAGCCAGCGGTGCTCGGTGTAGAGCAGCAGCCAGGGCAGGCCCACCCCGAAGACCGCGAAGCAGATGTGGAACGCGAGGCTGAACGCGGTCTGGCCACGAGCAAGATCTACGGATCCGGCGAGGACCATCTGCGCGGCCTCCTCCTGCCTGGGCCACCCATCGGTGCCCCGGCTGCGCGAAAAGAGCGACGATCACACCGTCCCGGCTCGCTTGCCGGAGATCACGAACCCGAGACACAAGGCGATCTTCTATGTTCTGTAGAACTTCTACGCTACGTAGAATACGTCTGCCGGAGGTGCCCGCGAACCGGGCACCGAACTACCGCGGCGCCGCCGGAGCGGGTCAAAATGGTGCGTGACGCCCGGTTCTGTCACACTCACCACACCGTCGCGTCACCACATCACCGCGCTGACGGGTCCGGGCCGCCGGCCGCGGAGCGGATGTCTCACGGCAACGGCCCGATAGGCCCAGCGGACGGATCACATGAACGACAGCCAGGACTGGACCAGTCCGTCAACCCGCCTGTTAGCCATGCGCCGGACGCAACTGGCGCTCATCGCCATTCCGGCGATCACGGCGGTCGGCCTGCTCGGCGGCACCATGGGCTCGGCCGGGCTCGGCGGGCTGCTGGCGCTGGCGGTCACTGCGGTGGCACTGGCATGGGAACGACTCCTCTATCGCCGGGTCAGGGCCTGGGCATATGCCGAACGGGATGACGACCTTCTCGTTCGACGTGGCGTTATGATCCGCAAACTTTCCGTCGTTCCCTACGGTCGAATGCAGTTCGTCGACGTCACCGCTGGGCCGTTCGAGCGCATGTTCGGGCTCGCCACCGTCCGCATGCACACGGCCGCCGCGGCAAGTGACGCCCGGATCCCAGGCCTGGTCGCAGCCGAAGCCGCGCGGCTTCGCGACGCGCTGGCGGCGCTGGGCGAAGCCCAGGCGGCTGGGCTGTGACCAGCGCCGACGAGCCGGCCGTTGCGGCTCTTACCGGCGGCTGGCGCCGCCTGCACCCGTTATCGCCACTGGTACGGGCCGGCCGCCATCTCGTAGCAGTGGCGGCCGTCGTGCTCTCCGGTGCGGTGACCCGCCAACAGGACGCCAGCGGGCAGGGAGCCTACTGGGATCTGGCGGTGATCGCCGTGGTCGTCGTCATCGGTGTGGTCTCGTGGCTGGTCACCCGGTGGCAGGTTGACAACGGCACGCTGCGGATCGAAACGGGATTGCTGCGCCGCAGCTCACAGCGCTACCCACTGACCCAGATCCAGGCGATCGACCTGGTGGAGTCCGGGCTGGCCAGGCTGTTGGGCCTGGCCGAGCTCCACCTGCGGATGGCGGCCTCCGGCGGCGCAACCGGCCGGCTGGCCTGCCTGCGTAAGGCGGACGCGGAGGTTCTGCGCGCCCGCCTACTGGCCCTGGCGCACGGTGTCGCCGAGGATTCGCCGCCGCCACCGGAACGGCTGCTGGTAGCGCTGTCCACCCGACGTCTGGTCGTCTCCATCCTCCTGAGCAGCCAGGGCGTGATCACAATGATCACAGTAGGCGCCTTCGCCGTGGTCGCGGCCATGATCCCGGCAGCCGTCGGCGCCCTGGGCGGCGCCGCGGGCTTCGTGATCGGCATGCTCACCGCTGCCTGGCGGCGCTTCAACAGCGGCTTTGAGCTCACTGTCTCCGTCGCTGCCGACGGCCTCCACCTGCGTTCCGGCGCGATCCAGACCGCTGCCGAGACGATCCCCTTCGGCCGTGTCCAGGCGGTCCAACTGGTCGAGCCGCTCCTGTGGCGGCCGTTGCGGTGGTGCCGGCTCGAGGTCGAGGTGGCGGGCAGACAGGTCAGGAACGAGAACAGGCCCGAGGGGCGCCAGCTACGGGCGATCCTCCCTGTCGGCGACCACGGCCAAGCCGCATACCTGCTGTCCCAGCTCATCCCCGGTGCACCGGTGGCCGATCGGCCTGCCCCGCCGCGAGCCCGATGGAAGGCGCCTGTTCGATACCACTACCTTTCGTGGGGCGGAAATGACAGTTGCGTCGTAACCACAAGTGGTCGGGTACGCCGGATTACCCGATGGATCCCGCTGGAGAAGGTTCAGAGCATCCGCCGGGTCCAGGGACCGGTGCAGCGGATGCTCGGGCTGGCGACGATCCATCTCGACACCGCTGGTCGACGCATCCAGGCGGAGCTGACCGATCGCGACGTCGACGAGGTTGACCGCCAGCTGGCCGTTCTTCCGGGCCAGTGCCGCGCGGCCCGCCACGGTCAACGGCTGCCACGGTCAACGGACACGGGATTTGTGGATCAGGTCACACAAGCTCTCGACGCATCGTAGAATCAGTTTCATGGCGCGCCTGGGTGACCTTGAACGGTCAGTCATGGACGTACTGTGGGATACGGACGGCTGGCTGACCGCGCGTGAGGTCGCAGCCCGCCTCGACCACGAACGGGACCTCGCCTACACCACCGTCCTCACGGTTCTGGAACGTCTCGAGCGCAAGGGATTCGTCCAACGCGAACGCGCCGAGCGCGCACACCGCTACCAGGCGTCGAGCAGCCGGGACGCGGTGGTGGCTGAGGCCATGCTCGCTGTCCTCGACACCACCGACGACCGCAACTCGGCGCTGGTCCGCTTCGTCGGTTCGGTGTCCCCCGCCGAAGCCGAAATCCTGCGCCGGGCGCTGACCCGGCCAGCCGACGCCGGCCAGGATGCCCTCGGGCCGAACTCCCGCGAACCCGACGCCACGGGGTTCGACACCACGCGACCGGGCGCAGCTGGGCAGGATGCCCACGGGCAACGGGAGTGGGAGGACGCACGACATCCTGGCAGAGGTACTGTTCACCCCCTATGATGACCGCGGCCATCCTCGCTCTGTTCTCGGGCGCCCTCGCGTGGCCGGTCCCACGGCTGCTCGCCGCGGCCCACTGGCCGTCCCGCTGCCCTCGATCGGCAATCGTGCTGTGGCAGGCCGTCGGGCTCGCGGGTGGGGTCTCCGCCCTGATCGCGGTAATCGCCTTCACCTTCGCGCCGCTGTCCGCGAACGTGGCGGTGAGCCTACGGGATCATGCCGACCATCTGGCCGCGGGCGAGCCGCTGGCCGGGCTCGGCTGGATCAACCTGATCGGCCTTGCGGTGGCATCGATGCTCACCGCCCGATTGTTCGGTGTCCTGGCCCTGTCGACGTCGCGGACCGCCCGACAACGTCGCCGTCACCGTCACCTGGTCGACCTCGCCGGCCGCGACCACGACAACCACGGCGAACGGGCCCGCCGACGCGGTCAGCTCCGCGTACTGGATCATCCGGTCGCGGTCGCGTACTGCCTCCCCGGAGTACGCCACACCCGGGTCGTCGTCTCCAAGGGGCTACTCGCCGCACTCGCTCCCGATGAGCTGGAAGCCGTCCTCGTCCATGAGGAAGCCCATGCCCGCGGTCGCCACGATCTCGTCATCCAACCCTTCGTGGCCTGGCAGGAGACCTTCCCCTTCCTGCCGCCTGCCCGCGAGGCGACCGCCGCGGTGTCGCTGCTGGTCGAGATGCTCGCCGACGACGCCGCCGCCCGATGTACCAGTGGGCAGACCCTCGCGCGCGCTCTGGCCCGGCTCGGCGTCGCCCGGTCTCCGGTGCCGGCGGGCGCGGTCGCGATCACCGGAGTGCCCCACCATCGGGTGTCCGCACGAGGCCGGACGCTGTGGCCACCACGTGCCAGCCACAGCAGCGACATGACGGAATCAAAAGGCATGAGCCGCGTGAGCGCCTCGCCGGCCGAGCCCAGCCGGTCGCCGATCCACGCTCCACTGATCGCTCGCATTTCGCGGCTGCTGGATCCCTCGCCCCGGACGCCGCTGTGGGCACACGCGGCGGTCTACCTGACAGCCGCCGCCGTGAGCGCGTTCCCCGTGGTCGTCCTGTTGGTCACCTAGAGCGACTCCCAGACATGCATTCGGTACGACACTGCTGGTAGCCAAACCCGCCAAGATCATCCCGACCGGCAACCCCGGCGAACCCGGACGTGGTTTCACATTCACCGCACGTTTGTTTTCGTCGGACGATGGGCACTGCCCACCACACGGCTGAACGGAAGACAAGGCGATGGATATGACGTGCCCAACTCATTGCATCACTTATCGCAATGGTTTCGTTCATTGCAAACACAGGCCATGCCACCGGCAAGAGGGCTATATCGCAACGTGACATACCGCACCGCACAAATATCACGGCGTGACGGCATGAGGCCTGCCCGTGTCCATGCGGCCCGCGCACGCCGATGATCCGACAGCCAGACGTTCCCGGTCGCTCTGCGCCAGCGGAGTCCGACGGATTGAACAGTCTTGAACTGGCCACGCGGCTCGCAGACCTCGCGCCGGCCGGTCTGTTCATCGTGGATGCGCAGCTGCGGGTCCTGCGGATGAACCAGGCTATGCTCATCCACAATGCCCTGTCCGCGGACGACATCGGGAAGCAGACCGTCGCCGACCTGTTTCCGGACGTAGCACCCTATCTGTGGGACATGATCCGAGAGGTGCTGAGGACCGGGGAACCGATCCTCAACGTGGAGATCACGGACAGTGCCCCGGGAAGCTGGCCCGACCGGCGGGTCTGGCGTCTTTCCCACCACCCGATCCGCAACCGCGACGGCGTAACGGTGGCGGTCGGTGTGGCCGTAGTGGATGTGACCCGCCGGCGGCGGGCGGAGGCCGAACGCGGGGCAGCCGAGCAGCGGTTGCGCCTGCTCGGCCGGGCCAGCGCGCTGGTGGGCGCGTCCTTGAAGCTGTCGGACACGTTGGACGCGCTCGTCGAGCTCGTCGTCCCCGAGTTCGCGGACACCTGCGAGCTCCTGCTGGCCCCGACGCCGTTCGACGCGGCCAGCCGACCGGACCCGCTGATCATGCAAGGTTTCGCGTCGCCCAACCGGCCATCCTCCGCCCCCCTGCCGACGGACATGGTGGAGTCCGTCGGCGTCCTCATGGAACTCAGCTGGGACAACCCGGCACATCAGGCGCTCGCCACCCGCCGGCCGGTGCTCTTCGACGTGGACGACAGAGTGATCCAAAGCGTCCACGTTCACGAGCCGCACAGGTACAGCCCGCAGGTTCACTTCGAGCGCGTCCCGATCGACGCGGCCATCGTGGCCCCGCTCCTGGTGGGTGAGCAGTTCTTCGGTGTCGTCTACTTCGGCCTCTTCTCCTCCCGCCAACGCTACGGCGACTACGAGCTCCAGACCGCGGCCGAGCTGGGCAGCCGACTCGCCAGTTCGGTGGCCAACATTCGCGCCTACCAGCGCCAGCGCGCTGCCGCCCTCACGCTTCAACGCGGCCTGCTACCGCACGACACCCCCGCCGTCGAAGGCCTGGACATCGCCTGGCGTTACGAGCCGGGAACGGCTGGTACCGAAGTCGGTGGCGACTGGTTCGACATCATCGCGCTGTCCGCGGGCCGGGTCGCCCTGGTCATCGGGGACGTCATGGGCCGGGGCCTCGCGGCTGCGGCCGTCATGGGGCAGGCCCGTAGCGCCGTCCGCGCCTTCGCCGCGCTCGACCTGCCGGCCGCAGACGTCCTGACCCACCTCAACGACCTCGTCCAGACCATCGGCACCGGTCCCGACGCCACCCTCATCAGTTGCGTCTATGCAATCTTCGAACCCGCCGGCGGCACGATCTGCGTCGCCAACGCGGGTCACCTCGATCCCGTCCTCACATATCCGGACGGGGAGGTCCACCACCTCGGCGGTCACGGCGATCCGATCCTCGGTCTGGGCCTCGGGGAACAGACGGCCTACGCCGAAACATGGCACGCATTCCCGGCCGGGAGCACCCTTGCCCTTTTCACCGACGGCCTCGTCGAATCCCCGGCCATCGACATCGGCGAAGGCTGCCGGCGCCTCGAGCGCACCCTGGGCAGCATTCACGGCTCCGCGGAACGAACCGATGCACCTGATCTCGAAATGACCGCCGACCGGTTGCTCGCCCTCCTCGATCGCAGTGAGGGCTACGACGACGACGTCGCGCTGCTGCTTGTCCGAGCCACGGCGACGGCCACCACCGCCACCGCCACGATCGCCCCGCTCCCCCAGGCCGCGAAGGCAGCGCGGGAAGCCGTCCTGGCCACCCTCAAGCGTTGGGGAGTCGACAACGACGCCTTTACCGTCGAACTGCTGGTCAGCGAATTGGTCACCAACGCCATCCGCTACGCGAACACCCCCGGGCGCCTCGTCCTGCGCCGCGGCCGGCACGCCCTCTACGTCGAGGTCTCCGACGAGGACACCCGCGTGCCCCGCCTGCTGCACCCCACGGTCGACGACGAGGGCGGACGTGGTCTCCAGCTCGTCGCCGAACTGGCCACCCGCTGGGGTGCCAGGCCGACCCGAACCGGCAAGACCGTTTGGTTCCAGCTCGACATCCCCAGCTCATGACCCCGGGCTCAACACGGCGGCAACTCCGTGATGTCCCAGCCGGCAGCCCGCAGGCGTTCCTCTACGCGGACGACGGCGGCCTCGTCCACAGGTCCATTCGTGGCCGCGCTGACCGCCTGACGGACCACCTCATGCGGGTCGTCGGCCGTCGCCAGCTGTCCGGACAGCGCCAACTCGTCGGCGACCCGTTCCAGATCCGCCGTCGAAAGCTGCCGGCCGAGGACAGCGAACAACGCAATGTAGTCATGTTTGGGAAGCCCTTCGGGATATCCCTGACGGACCCAGTCGATGATGCGCTGAAGAAAGGCGGGAAGCGCCATGTCAGGCCGCCACGATGATGTAGATGCCGAGTCCGATCCCGGCCAGGACGGTGGCGAAGCACAGGACGGCGAGAACCAGCCCCGCCGTATTACCGCCCATCACCGTGGTGCCGGCGGCGGCATCGGTTCCGTGCCGGCCGCCGCCGCCGGGCAGGGCCAGCGCACGGATACCGACGGAGAACAGGGCCGGCAGGCCCGCGCCCGCCAACAATCCGACTACAATTATCTTGCCAACCGCGCTGAAATCAATCCAACTGTTCACGACCCGCTGCCCTTCAGGTGCTGGAGGTGGTAGCCGGCTCGGCCGGAACCCCGTCGCCGGTCCATTCGTCGTTGATGTTGTCGGGGTTGACCGGGTTCCGACGCGAGGCCAAGTAGAAGGAGATCGCCACCGCAAGGAGTGCGATGAAGACGAGGGCGGCACCGAGATCCCCGCCGATACCCTCCGCAATTCCATAGGCAAGAGCGCCGACGATGCCTGCCGCCGGCAACGTGAATACCCACGTGACGGCCATGCGGCCGGCAACGCGCCAACGCACCTCGGCACCCCGCTTGGCGACCCCCGACCCGAGGATGGCGCCGGTCACCACCTGGGTCGTGGACAGGGAGTACCCGTAGTAGCTCGACAACAGAATTGTCGCCGCCGACGCTGATTCGGCACCCATGCCCTGAGGCGCTTCGATCTCGATGAGGCCCTTTCCCAGGGTCCGCATCACCCGCCAGCCACCGACATAGGTGCCCAGGCTGATCGCCAGGGCACAGGACACGATGACCCAGTCGGGCGCCTGCGCGTCGGCGCTGAGCGTGCCGTTCGTGATCAGGGCGAGGGTGATGATACCCATCGTCTTCTGGGCGTCATTCGTTCCATGAGAGAGCGACACCATGGACGCCGACCCGACCTGGCCTATCCGGAATCCGCGATCTCTCGGGCCGGTCGGTACCGGGCGGGAGATCAGATATATGAGGAAGGTCCCGACAAGGGCGATGCCGCCGGCGATCGGCGGCGACAGAATCGCCGGGATGATAACTTTTTCGACCAGACCCTGCCACTTCACTCCGCTGGTGCCGGCGGCCGCGAGGGTGGCGCCGATCACGCCTCCGATCAGGGCCTGGGACGAACTCGATGGGATTCCGAAAAACCAGGTGAGGAGATTCCAGGTGACACCGCCGCACAGGCCGGCGAACACCACGGTCAAGGTGATTGCATCACTCTGCACGAGTCCGCTCGCGATGGTGGCCGCCACGTTCAGGGACAAGAACGCACCAACCAGGTTGAGCACCGCGGACAGCCCGACCGCGACCCGGGGACGCAAAGCACCGGTCGCGATCGACGTGGCCATTGCATTACCGGCGTCATGGAAACCATTGGTGAAATCAAATCCCAGTGCCGTCACAATTACCAATGCGAGCAGCAGATCGTTTTCCACCCCATCACATTCCCGCTCGCCGGCGCAGATCGCCAGTCGAGCGGGAACGGATACCCATTCGTCCGCTGATCCGCCCGGTCGCGGATGGATTTCGGATAACAGCTCCCGGGCGGCGGGTCAGCGGCTCATATACCGCATCCGGGGCAGTCAGCCATGGGTGATTGTCACATTCCGGACCGTGTGCACATCGGTGCGACTGCCCGTCCCAGCGGTGAACCCGAGCAGTACGTTCGACGGCAGGTCCGCCGCCGTGTCGATCACCGTTATCCCGTCCACCGCGACGACGATCCGGCCGCCCGAGGCCTCCACGTCGATCAGATGGGTACCCGTCCGCAGGTCACCAATTTTGGTCGAACTTGCCAGGACGACCGGCGCCGTGCCGGCGGCGCCACGCACAACCGAGACATAGTGCGACGGTGCGCCGCCACGATAGGTGGCAAGCGTGACCGCGAAGCCCGCCAGTCCGCTGAACCCGAGCCCGCCGCCGTTCTTCCCGAGTGCGGTGGGTCCGGCGTTCGCGGCGTCCAGCAGCGCGTAGGTCAGACCGTCCGCCCCGGTGCCGCCACCGATCTGCACGGTGAACGTTGCATGCAGACCACCGGCGGTCGGCTGCGGGGTGCCGTAGAACGACGACCCGGCGCGGTTCTGTGCCGCGGGCGTGAGCACGAGGTCGCTGCCCGACAGCGTCGCCGAGCCGTTGCGCGACCATCCGGGCGCGGTGAGCGGTGGCGGCGTCGACGGAAGACGGCTGATCGTCACGTCGCGCACAACATGCAGATCGGTGACGGAACCGGTTGAACCGGTGAAGGCCAGCAGCGCGTTGGCCGGCACCGCCACCGCGACGTCGAGCTTTGCCTGGCCGTCGACCGCGACCTGCACGCGGCCGCCGGTGACAACCACGTCGACAACGTGGGTACCGTCACGCCAGTGAGGCACGTTGATGGTGCGCGCCACGTACGTCGAGGATCCGCCGGATGTCCCCGTCGCCACGGCGAGCGAATTGCCGTGGGTGTAGGTGTCGAGGGCGACCGCCACCCCGGGCAGGGTACCGAAGCCCATGGACCCACCGTTCGTGCCCAGCGCCCGGTCGGTCGTCTTGGTTGCGTCCAGCAGCGCGAACGTCTGTCCGTCGCCACCTGTGCCGCCACCGATCTGGGCGGTGAACTCGATCGCCAACCGGTCGGTCGACACGGTCACCGGGTAGACGGCGGAGCCGGCTTTGTACTGCTGCGTCGGGGTCAGCACCAGATCACCGCCGGACATCGCCGCGGTCCCGTTGAGCGTCCATTTACCCTGGCTGGGCGGCGGGAAGCTGTTCGGGTCCGGCGAGGTGCCTTCGCCGGACAACGTCACGGTCTGTACGCCCGCTCCGTCATCGCCGGTGAGGATGTACGAGCCGGCCTGCACCCCGGTCGAGGTCGGCGTGAACGTCACCGACTGGTGGATCACTTCGCCCGGGGCCAGCGTGAGCCCTTCGGAGATCTGCGTACTGGCGAAGTCACCGACCGGGGCCTTCGCCTTTGTAATCGTCAACGGCAGGTTGCCGTCGTTGCGGACGTCAAACGTCGCCGTCCGGGCCTGGCCCTGCGGAACCTGACCGAAGTCCAGTGACATCGGCGAGATCGTCATCTTCGGCGCGCCGGTGACCGCGGACCCGGACAACGCCACACTCACCGGGCCGTCAGCACTGGTGACCGTCAGGGTGGCGGCGAAGGTCCCGGCGGTCGTGGGAGCGAACGTCACCGATGCGGTCACCGAGCCGCCGGCCGGGATCGTCGTGCCGGGCGCGGGCAGCCCGCTCACGGTGAACGGGTCACCAGGCAGAGTGGCCCCAGTGATCGTGGTCGCCGCGGTGCCGGTGTTGACGATGTTCACCGACAGCGCACTCGAGCCGCCGGTGGAGAGTCGGTCGAACGCGAGCGACGGCGGGTCCGCGCCCAGACCCGCCTGCGTGCCGATGCCCCGCAGGTCGATCGAGGCCAGTCCGGTGTCGGTGGTGAACGTGAGCGAGACGTCCGTGGCGACCGGGGCCGTCGGCGTGTAGGTCACCGGCACGCTCAGGGTGGCACCGGCGGCAAGGGTGACCGGCAGCGTCGGCAGCGTCGCCGCGAACGGCGCGGACGTGGAGATCGCCGACACGGTGAGCGGAACACGCGCCGTGACCTGCGCCGTGGCGGTGGCGGACACTCCGACGGGGACTTTCCCGAAGTCGGTCGCCGAGCCGTACAGCACCGCGCCGGTCGGCCGGCCGAAGGCGAGCAGATGACCGTCGCGGGTACCGACGAACACGCGGTTGGCGTCGGTCGCCACCTTGGTGAACTTCGACGCGATCCCGATCGGCGCGGAGAAGCGCTGGGTGAGCACGCCGTTGGTGGGGACCGCGTCGTAGGCCCGCAACTGGCCGTTGGAGCCGGACGCGCCACTTTCGTAGACCATCCACACCAGCGCGGATCCAGATGTCGTCCCATCGGAGGTGACCGTGGGCGAACCGGAACCGAACGGGAACGTGCCGCTACTCGTGCCCGCCGCGGCCAGGGCTGGCTCACCCGCGCCCGTCAGGCCGTACTTCAACGCGCGCAGCGGACCTCCGCTGCCTGCCAGGTACACGTAGCCACCGTCGCCGCCCCACAACGCCGGGTGACCCCACACGCCCTGGAACGGACCGGTCATGCCCACCACGTCATCGATGCCCTGCGGTCCCTGCCCGCGCCCGCCGAGGTCGTCGCGGTCGAGTAGGAACACCCGCCCGTCCTTGCCGTCCTGTACGAGCAGGTGGGGATGGGTGGGGGTGCCAAACCCGTCCGGCAGGGCCAGCGGACCGCCCGAGCCGAGGTCGGTGTCGTTCTGGTTCAACGTCGCGGCGTTCACCGGGGTGAAGAAGTCCTGCGTCGAGAGCTTGCCGTCAGC
>NZ_CAUVXO010000060.1:17628-20962 GCF_963555865.1 Protofrankia sp. Cr1 | reverse complement strand
GGTAACGCTCAGCTGCCGCGGTAGGTGGAGAAGCCGAAGGGTGAGAGCAGCAGCGGCACGTGGTGATGCCGTGCCGGATCGGTCACCACAAAGGTGATCACGACCTCGGGGAAGAACGCCGAAAGGGACGCGGTGTCGAACACCAGCCGCCACGCGCCCGGCCCGTCCAGGGGGAGGTCCCGCACCCGCCCGTCCTCGTCGGTCACCGCGGATGTGACCAGCCGCCAGCCGCGCACATCGCCGTCGAAGCCGACAATCATCCGTTCCAGTCCGACCGCCACCCCGCCAGCCGGGGCTCCGGCGGCGGTGTCGATCACATGCGTGGAGAGGGTCACCCCGGCATCATGCCCGGGCGCAGGGCGACCGGACGGTCACGAACCGCTGATCAGGCGCTGCAGCCGCAACGCGGCGATCTCGGCCTGCTGACCGGCGGCGACCCGCAGTTCCGTGGCAGGGTCGTTACTCAGCCGCTGACGCAGCAGGCCCAGCATCTCCTCGGCGCTGCGGCCCGCCGCACGCACCAGGAAGATGTAGCCGAAGCGGTCCTCGTACTCCTGGTTGCCCGCGACCAGGGCCGCCTTCAGGTCGAGACTGGCGTTGTCCAGGGCTGCCTGCTCCCGGCGCGGGGCGTCCAGGCCCGCGACCACCGCCCGGGTGGACGTGGTCGGCGCCGGACGCGGAGCACCGCGCTCACCGATGCGTGGATGGGCGGTGAACGCCTCCAGCCAGTCCGCCTCGGTGAGCTTCCACCACTGCTCGGCGGCCGCGTCGAGCAGCGCCTCGAGGGTCGGGTACGGGCGACTGTCGGTGACCGCGGCTGCCCAGTCCTCCGAGCCGCAGCAGCCCAACAGCTCGGCATGGACGGCCCCCGGGGACAGCGCGTTGAACCAGCGCATGGCTAGCTCCTGGCGTCCGGCCGGGGTCGGGGTGCCGATGAGGCGCAGCCGGGCGAGCCCCCCGTCGGGGATCGCGTCCACCCGCACGTGGGTGGCCTCCACCGGAACCTCCAGGTCGAACAGGTGGCGGGTGTTGGGCTGCACCCGCACCTGCGGCAGCAGCGGCTGCCACCCGGTGATCGAGGAGATGTCGTCGCCGTCGAACAGATCCGGGGCGGACGCGGCCCACAGCGCCACGGCCCGGGGGGCGTTGCCGTGGAAGTGCCGGGTGTCGACCTCCGCCCGGATCACCTGACCGGTGGTGGCGAGCCGCACGACGGCCCAGTCATGACCCATCCCCCGCCGGCGGCGGGTCTCCCAGCCCTCCCCCATCACCCGCGCCTCCCCGGATGCGTTGAGGTTGTGCCGGTCGCCGTAGTGCATGTCACTGCACGCCACCACCACCCCGCCGAGGTAGGCGGCGGCCAGGTCGGAGGTGACCCGGTCCAGCATGCGGGGGTCCGCGATCACCGTTCCGTGCACGCGCAACCGCGCCACCCCGCCATCGGGATGGATGGTGAGCCGCACGTGCGTGACGCGGGTGTGGCCGGCCCGCTCAACGGGCAGGATATTGACCGAATCCGCTCGCAGCGGTGTCCGGCGCACCAGCGGCACCCAGCTGACCGATGCCTCGGCGACCTCGACCGCGGACGGGTAGCCACCCAGCGTGGCACCGTGCAGCTCCACCGACTCCGGCGCGTTACCGGTGAAGTGGGTGGTGTCGACGGTCACCGCTCGCACGACACCGGGCGCACCGAGCCGGACGATCGCCCAGTCCGAGCCGTACGGCTCGCGGCGGCGGCGGGTCTCCCAGCCGTCCGTCCACGCACCCCGCTCGGTGAAGACCCCCGGCCTGGCGATCGGCGGCTCGGGCAACAACATCCGCTCGGCGAGCGCGAAGAACTCGTCGTTGACGGTCACCACCGATCCACCGAACCTGGCGCCGGCGAGGTCGACAAGGTTCGTGAGATCGGGTGCGTCGCTCACTGGTCCTCTTCTCCTGCGAGTCGGGTCCACCGGCTGTTCGGGATGTCGATGTTCGGAATGTCGATGTTCGGGGTGCAGGTGTTCGGGATGCGGGTGTGCGGCGTGGGACACCTCAGCCGGTTCATCTCGACAGCAGCTGGCCACGCGGTGGCCGGTCGCCGTCGACACGTTCACCACGCAGGTAGGTCGCACGCACCACGCCGTACAGCGTCCGCCCAGCGTAGGGCGTAAGCGGGTGGCGATGGGCCAGTTTGGCCGGATCAACGACAAAGGACCCGTCCGGGTCGATCACAGCGAGGTCGGCGTCGGCACCCGGGGCGATGCGGCCCTTGCGCCCCAGACCGACGAGATCGGCCGGGCCGGTGCACATCCAGCGGGCCAGCTCGGCCAGGTCGTGACCGCGGCAGCGGGCCTGGGTCCACACCGCGGCGAGGCCGAGCTGCACCGAGGCGATCCCGCCCCACGCCTGCGCGAAGTCACCCGAATCGAGTGCCTTACGCGCCGGCGTGGCCGGCGAATGGTCGGTCACCACCCCGGCGAACAGACCCTCGGCAAGCCCCTGCCACAGCGTGTCCCGGTTGCGCTCCCCGCGGATGGGCGGCGCGCACTTGTACAGGGTCGCGCCGTCGGGAACCTCGTCGGCGGTGAACGTCAGATAGTGCGGGCAGGTCTCCACGGTCAGCGCGATCCCGGCGTCACGGGCGGTGAGAACGTCGTCCAGGGCACCCGCCGCGGACAGGTGCAGGACGTGCAGGCGGGCACCGGTCGTGGCCGACAGCGCGGCGAGCCCGGCCACCGCCTCGGTCTCCGCGGCCGGTGGACGCGAGGCCAACCAGCTCGCGAACGTCCGGCCCGCCACCGGCGGCGCGCCGGCCAGGACCGACGGTGACTCGGCGTGGACGACGGTCAGCGCGCCGAGTCGGGCGGCACGGTCCACCGCGACGGCGAGGACCTCCATGGGCACGTGCGGAAACTCCGCCACCCCCGACGGCGCGAGAAACGCCTTGAAGCCGAACACCCCGTCGTCGTGCAGGGCCGCGAGCTGCGCGAGGTCCCCGATGTCAGCGCCGATGATCCCGCCCCAGAAGCCGACGTCGACCGCTATCTGACCGGCCGCCGCGGCCCGCTTGGCCGCCAGCGCCGCGACCGAGGTCGTCGGCGGAATGGCGTTCAGCGGCATGTCCACGATCGTGGTGACGCCACCGGCGGCAGCGGCCCGGGTGGCCGTGGCGAACCCCTCCCACTCGGTGCGTCCGGGTTCGTTGACGTGGACGTGGGTGTCCACGACCCCGGGCAGCAGGGCGAGGTCCCCGAGCTCGGTGACGCGCGGGCCGGCTGCGACGGCCGCCGGGGGCGTGACCGCGGTGATCCGCCCGCCCGCGATGTGGACGGCGGCCGGCCGGACGCCGTCC
>NZ_CAUVXO010000060.1:15035-17171 GCF_963555865.1 Protofrankia sp. Cr1 | reverse complement strand
CGGGACGGATCGGTACCCGGCGCAGGTCACGGCCGATCGCGGCCCGGACCGCCGCCACCACCGCCGGGGTCGCCGAACAGGTCGGCGCCTCCCCCACCCCCTTGACGCCGTAGGGCGAGCCGGGCTGCGGGTAGGTAAGCGCCACGAAGTCCAGCGCCGGGATGTCGGCGGTGGTGGGCAGGACGTAGTCGTGGAACGTGGGGTTGCGCACCACTCCGCCCTCGACCACGAGCTCCTCCATGAGCGCGAGCCCGAGCCCCTGGGCGGTGCCGCCCTCCACCTGCCCCCGCAGCGCCATCGGGTTGAGCACCATGCCGACATCCTGGGCGAGCGCCATCGACACCACCCGCACCAGACCAAGGTCCACATCCACGTCCACGACCGCGCGGTGCGCCGCCACGGCGAACGCCACGTGTACGTCGCCCTGGCCGTCCGGGCCCAGCGGCTGGGTCCGCCGGTGGCGGAAGACCTCCACGGCCTCGACCGGTCCGTCGGCGGCGAGCGCCTCGGCAACCGACATCCGCACCCCGACCTCGCTGGCGACGATCTCACCGCCGACGAGCGTCAGTACCCGCCGCGGCTGCGCGACCACCTCGCCGAGCAGGCCCAGCCGGCCGGCCACCCGCGCCAGCAGCTGCGCGGCCACCGCGACGGCGGCGGCACGCACGGCCCCACCACTCATCCACGTCTGGCGGGATGCGCTGGTCGACCCGGCACTGCCGACGGCGGTGTCCGCCGGGGCGAGCAGTACCTGGTCCACCCCGAGTTCGGTCCGCGCGATCTGCCCGGCGATCGTCACGAAACCCTGGCCGACCTCCGCGCACGCGCTGTGCACGACGACCCGCGGTGTGCCGTCCGGCCCGAGCTCCAGGCGCACCCGGGCGGTCGCGAAGTCGTCGAAACCCTCGGAGAACAGCAGGTTTTTGTAGGCCAGGGCGTAGCCGACACCACGGCGGATCCGGCTCGGCTCGGACCCGGCCAGCCGCCCGCCCGGCAGCGACGTCACCGGGGTGCGGTCTGACACCGGTGGTGGCAGCGGACGGGCCGCGACCGTCGCGATCGCCTCCCGCGACGGCATCGGGGCAGCCACGATCTGGCCGGTGGGCAGCACATCCCCGGGTTCGAGGGCGTTGCGGCGACGCAGTTCCACCGGGTCCATGCCCAGGGCGTCCGCGAGCCGGTCCATCTGCGCCTCGTGCCCGAACGCCACCTGGGGAACCCCGAAGCCGCGCATCGCCCCGCACGGCGGATTGTTCGTCCGCACCACCCAGCCGTCCACCATGGCGTGGGGAACCCGGTAGGGCCCTGCCGCGTGCGTCACCGCGTTGGTCAGCACCGCCGGGGACGATGACGCGTACGCCCCACCATCCATGATCACACGCGCGTGGACGCTGACGAGCTGCCCGGCGCCCGACGCGGTGTGACGGAACCACAGCCGAGCCGGATGCCGGTGCGGATGGCCGAGGAACGACTCGACCCGGTCGTAGCGGATCCGCACCGGCTGCCCGGTGACCCGTGCCAACAGCGCGCCGTGGATCTGCAGGGTGATGTCCTCGCGTCCACCGAACGCTCCGCCGACCCCGGCGAGGGTGAGCCGTACCCGGTACTCGGGGATGCCCAGACATGCCGCGACCTGCTCGCGATCGGAGTGCAGCCACTGGGTGGCGACCCGCATGTCGACACCGCCGTCCGCCGCCGGCACCACCAGCGCGGCCTCGCAGCCGAGGAAGGCCTGGTCCTGCATGCCCACCACGTAGGAGTCGCTGACCTCGACCTCGCCACGGGTGTCCGGGTCACCGTGCCGCAGATGGATCTCGCGGAAGATGTTGCCGTCGGGATGCAACGGATCGGCGTCACCGCCGGCGTCCACGATCCACTCGGGATCGGTCACCGGCGGTAGGGGCTCATAGTCGACGTCGATGGCGGCGAGCGCCCGAGCGGCGGTGCGGGCGTCGCGCGCCGCGACCGCGGCAACCGGCTCACCCTGGTAGCGCACGACATCGCCGGCGAACACCGGCTGATCTGCGACGATCAGGCCGTAGGTCGCCCGGCCCGGTACGTCCGCCGCGGTCACGACCGCCGCCACGCCCGGTATGCGCCGGGCCGCGGCCGTGTCGATACGCCGGATCCGGGCCC
>NZ_CAUVXO010000060.1:13868-14405 GCF_963555865.1 Protofrankia sp. Cr1 | reverse complement strand
GATCACCGGGTGAACGTGAGTGCGTCATCGGCCCACAGCCTGCCATCGATCACCGACGGGCGTCCTGGACGGACCGGATGGCGGCGATGATCCGCCCGTAGCCGGTACACCGACAGATGTTGCCCGCCAAGGCCTCCCTGATCTCGTCCTCGTCGGCGCCCGGACGGCGGGCCAGCAGATCGGTCACGGCGACGACGAACCCCGGCGTACAGAAGCCGCACTGGACGGCCCCGTGGGCGAGGAACGCGGCCCGCACCGCCCTGGCCGGACCGCCCGTGCCCAGCCCGGCGACGGTCGTGATCTGAGCGCCTGCGGCGTCCGCCGCGAGCACCGTGCAACCCGCGACCAGCCGGCCGTCCATGAGCACCGAGCAGGAGCCGCATCGGCCCTGCTCACAGGCGTCCTTGACCGACATCACGCCCAGGTGGTCACGCAGCACGCCGAGCAGGGACTCCGACAACCAGGCATTGGTAACCGGCCGCAGCACCCCGTCGATGTGCAGGTGATAGGACACCTGCGGATCAGTCTCGGCCCCGG
>NZ_CAUVXO010000060.1:9590-13580 GCF_963555865.1 Protofrankia sp. Cr1 | reverse complement strand
ACTCCGGCCGCATGCCGGCGGTAGGCCGCCGACCCGCCCACCTCGTCCGGGAGGGGATCGGGCACGACCGCGGCGGCCTGCGCCACGAGCTCGCCGAACCCGGCCGCGACATCCGCGGCGATCGTGCCAGCCGCCCAGTCGATGCCCTGGCGGACGAACTCCTCGGCGGCACGCGGACGCGTCGGACGGCCCGCAACCCCGCCGATCGCGCAGTTCACCCGCTCATGCACCCGGTCGACAACCAGCGCGCACGAGAGCAGCGCCGTCGATGCAGCCTGCCGGGAACCGATCTTCACGTAGACCTGCGGTCCACATGGGCGGGGCAGTCGGACGGCCGTGACCAGCTCGGTCGGGTCCAGACCGGTGGCCAGGAAAGACGGGACGTCCACGGTCCGCACCCCCTGCACGCTGTGGATCACCACCTCGGCGTCGGCCGCGGACAGGAAGGTCAACAGGTCTCCCCGCGGGTTGGCGGTGCCCAGCGCCCCACCCACCGTGCCCGTGTTGCGGATCTGGGGCGAGCCGACCACCCGCGCCGTCGCCGCCAGTCCCGGTGACAGCGACCAGCCCGTCAGATCGTGATAGGTGACACCGGCGCCGACAATCAACAGATTTGCGCTGGCCCCGCGCGAGCGCAGCTCCAGGACCCGGCGCAGGGCGACGATCCGAGCCGGGTCCCGCCGGCGGGCACGCAGCGCCGGTACCAGATCGGTGCCGCCAGCCAGGAGCTCGCCATCCCCGTCGGCCAGGGCGTCGACGACTTCGGCGACGGTCAGGGGCCGGTACATGTGGGTCGTCGGGCCGGCGGCGGGGTCGACGGCCCGGCCGGCCCGGCCGGCGAGGTGGGATGGAGCTGCCACGATCATGTGGCACACCTGGTCCGGGCGGATGATTCATGATCGCGCTGTCTTCGGGACGCCGGGTGCCGCGGGGCGCCGAGGCCGCCGGGCAGGGACGCTGGCAGGGATGACGGTCGGCCGCGCGCAACCCACATACCCACCGACGATAGAGCCGCGAGGTTACGCGCATGTTCACCATCGGCGACGGGAGAGGTCTTCGGTGTTTGCCGCTGGCCGGACCCGATGAGAGCCGACAACGGCCGGCCACCAGCCCCCTTAACGCGAAATGAACGCCGCCCACCTGCACTGACGGCGCGCCGTATCCGCCATGTACCCAGGCGTGCGTGAAATTCCCGGAAAAGGGACGACCATCACGTCAGCTTCATTGATGCCAGCTCGGATGAGATGTCAATCACCGTCACTTTACGTCACATCCGGGAGGTGAAGTCGAAACATCAACGGGATTGAATCGTCATACTCTGAGCATGCGTTTCAGCGAACGCGATCTGACCTGTCATCCGCGCCTGTCATCCGACGGCCCCTGTTCCTGGAGGTGGTTGACGTTCCGCAATTGCTGACAAACACAGATCCCTCTCTTCGACGCGGCTGGCATCCGGTTGCACGCTCATCGGACGTCGGCGACGAACCGGTGCCTGTCCGCCTTCTCGGTGAACCCTGGGCGATCGCCCGGCTCGATGACCACGTGGTTGCCTTCGCCGACCGGTGCCCGCATCGCCTGGCGCCGCTTTCGGCCGGCCGGGTGGACGGTCCCGAGCTTGTCTGCGGCTATCACGGCTGGCGTTTCGTCGCATCCGGGGAATGTACGACCGTACCCGCGCTCGGGCCGGACGTGCCCGCACCCAAGCAGGCCCGGGCGACCCCCGCGTGGGGTGCCGTCGAACGCCACGGGCTGGTATGGCTCGCGCCCGAGGAACCGTTCGCGGACATCATCGACCTGCCTGAGGCGGCCGACCCCGCCTTTGACTCGGTGTGGCTGGATGTCGTACTGACGTCGTCGTGTGCCGGTCTGCTCGCCGACAACTTCCTCGACACCGCACATCTCCCGTTCGTCCACGCTGACACGATCGGCGCGGGTGAGGAGACGATCGTCCCTCCATACAAAATCACTCCCGATGGCAACGGATTCCGGGCGCGCATGAACCAGACCGTCGCCAACCCTGAGGATCCGGGCGTGGCAGCCGGTCTGCGACCATTGATTCAGCGCCGCCGGTCGACCTACATTTACCGTCCACCGTTCCAACTGCGCCTGGTGCTGGAATATCCCGACGCCGGCAGCACAAACACGATCTTTTTCTGCCTACAACCCGAGGACACCAACTCGACCCGCGTCTACACCCGCTTGTTGCGCGACGACCTCGGCGGAGACCCCGAGCGGCTGGCCGACGCCGCCCGCTTCGAGCAGGCCATCCTGGCCGAGGACATTGCGCTTCAGGAGCGATTCGGGCTGGACGGCCTGCCGCTGATATCCAGTGGGAGCGACGGAGAGGGCGGAGAAAAGGAGGTCAGCATCCGCTCAGACGCCGCCGGACTGGCGTTGCGACGTGTGCTGTACATACTCAGCGAACGGGCGCGACGCGGTACGACATCCGGACCGCCGACCGGAATGCGCTACGCCCGCCGTACCCGGACGGGTTCCCGCCCCTGAACCGATTGTGGACCGTGGAGGTGCCGCCTCCGAATGTGTCATCGGGCTGCTGAGGGGGCGGCCCGATGACACCAACGGAGACGGTCGGTAGAAGACGTCGCTATTGCCGCGAAAGTCACCTACTCCTCGTGCCGCCGCCGGCCGGGCGTAGGTAAAAAAGGTCGTTATACCGACGAAAACCACCGAACGCCCAGGTGCCCGGGGGGCGAAGCCCCGCACCGGGGGTCCGGGGGGTCGCCCCCCGGGCAGACATCACGCCCCCCGGGAAGCCGACCCACCGTCGGCGAACAGCATCAACCAGCTCGTGGAGGTGGCGGGAATCGAACCCGCGTCCTCCGGCACCGCAACAGGACTTCTCCGGGCGCAGCCTGCTACTTGTTTCTCAGCCCCACCAATCACACAGGCATGCCGGTGTGGGCTCAGTCACTGTGAGATGTCCCATCTGACCCCGTGACCGGGTCAGAGAGTGATCCTCCTAGCGACGCCAGACCCTGAGCCGGAGGAACTCTCAGGCTGACGGTTCCTTAGTAGCGCTTAGGCAGCGAGGCTGTAAGCGGCTGGAACAGACTGCGTCTTGTTGGCAGTTATTTCTTTGAGCGGATCGTTATCGAGATAACCGCTCATCCTCGGCCCGCTTCCCCTGCCTCGACGTCCGGAGTCGAAGCCGGTCACCCCCGTGTTCTGTCAGTATTCGTTCTGTCGAGTGTTGCCCTTGCTCCGATAGTACCGCTGATCGCTCTTGCTGCGGGCCGCCTGGACGACCGCCCACACGACCCAACGTCGGCCGCGTCCCCCATCTTCCCACGAACGCCCGGTTGTCCACCACCCCGGTCTGACGGACGGCGCCCGTACCGCTGGCGAGACAGGTGACGGTGCCCGCACGATGGTCGCCACCGATCAGTGCAGGCTGACACGGATCAGTCCTCGCGGCCCTTGGCCCGCCGACCCAGCACCCGGGAGACCTCACGGGTGGCGTCCCGCTCGGCGAGCGCGTGCCGCTTGTCGTAGGTCTTGCGCCCACGGGCGAGCGCGACCTCCACCTTTGCCCGGCCGTCCTTGAAGTAGATGGACAGCGGGACGATGGTCAGGCCGCCCTCCTTGGTCTTGCCGACCAGCTTGGCGATCTCGTCGCGGTGCAGCAACAGCTTGCGGCGCCGGCGCGGGGTGTGATTCGTCCACGTACCCTCCGCGTACTCCGCGATGTGCATGCCGTGCAGCCACGCTTCCCCGTCGCTGATCTGCGCGAAGGCATCCACCAGCGACGCCCGGCCCGCCCGTAGCGACTTCACCTCGGTGCCATGCAGCACCAGCCCGGCCTCGATGGTGTCGAGAATCGTGTAGTCATGTCGGGCCCGCCGGTTCTGTGCGACCAGCTTCCTGCCGATCTCCTTCGCCACGTTCGGTGTTCCTCTTCCTGACAGGTTCTCCAGCAGCTTCACGCCGTCTTCGACCACTTAGGCTACGCCGACGGCACGGCAGGCCGAC
>NZ_CAUVXO010000060.1:7373-9033 GCF_963555865.1 Protofrankia sp. Cr1 | reverse complement strand
CATGGCGGAGCCAGCCGTGGGTCAGACCCGCAGGTGCCGGCGGAGCGCGACCACAGCCAGGGACGCGGTCGCCGCGGAGCCGATCAGGAGAACACCGACTGCGGCGGCCCACACCGCACCCCAGTCCAGGAGCGGAAACGTGGTCTGCCGGGCAAACCTATGATCAACAAGATAGATCTTGCAGGCGATCAGCGCTATCGCCGCGAACGTCCCGCCGAGCAGGCCCGTGACCGCACTCTCCACAACGAAGGGCGCGCGGATCGTCGCGTTGGTGGCTCCCACCAGCCGCATCACCGCGGTTTCCCGGCGTCGCCCGTGCGCGGACACCCGGATCATCGTATAGATCAACACGAACGCGGCAAAGGCCTGAACCGCGGCGAGGACGAAGGCCCCGACCGCGAACGCGTGCAGGAAGCGGTAGAGCGGTGCGAGCAACGCACGCTGGTCCCGTACCCGGTCGACACCATCTCTTCCGGAGTAATCCGCGACGATCTCGCCGGACCGGCGTGGATCGACGAGCGTCAGACGGAACGACGCGGGCAGATCATCCGCGCTCACGCCACTGACGACATCCGGCGAATTGCGGAAGTCGCGGGTGAAACGCGCGAATGCGTGCGCCTTGTCCTCGTAGACGACGGCCCGCACCAACGAGTCGGCGCGCAGATCCGCGGCCAGCTCGTCCCGCTCCGCGCTGGACACCCCGTCCTTGAGGTCGATGACGACCTGGATCCGGTCGAGAACGAACCCGTCGACGGTGCGAACCTGGGCCCGCAGCAGCAGGCCGGCTCCGAGCAGGGTAAGGCAGATCGCCACGGTGACGATCACTCCGAGGGTCATGGACAGGTTGCGCCGCAGGCTGGTGACACCGATGGCGAGCACCGGGCCGACGCGCATATTAGCGATCATGTCCTACAGGGCCAGTCCGTAGACGCCTCGCACCTGGTCGCGTACCAGCGCCCCGTGTTCGAGCTCGATGACCCGCCGACGCATGGCGTCCACCGCAGCGGCGTTGTGCGTAGCCATGACGACGGTCGTCCCGGCCCGGTTGATCGCGTCCAAGAGCTTCAAGATCCCTGAACTCGTGGCCGGATCGAGGTTGCCGGTCGGTTCGTCAGCCAGCAGGATCCGCGGACGCCCGACAAAGGCCCGGGCCACCGCGACCCGTTGTTGCTCTCCGCCGGACAGCTCGTCGGGATAGCGGTTCTCCTTACCTGCCAGTCCCACCAGGTCGACAACCTCGGGGACGAGAGTGCGGACCACATGGCGCGGCCGACCGGTGACCTCCAGGGCAAAGGCCACATTGCCGGCGACCGTCCGGTCGGGCAGCAGCCGGAAGTCCTGGAAAACGCACGCCACCTGCCGGCGCAGCAACGGCACCCGACGGTCTGGGATGGCGGCCAGGTCCCGGCCGGCAACCTCGACCACACCGGCGGTCGGCCGCTCGTCCCGCAGAAGCAGCCGTAGAAAAGTGGACTTCCCCGAACCCGACGGACCGACCAGGAAGACGAACTCCCCGGCGGTGATCTCGACGGTCACATCATCCAACGCGGGCCGCGCACCCGCTGGATACTGTTTGGTCACCAAGGTCATGCGAATCACGTTTGCCACTCCTCGCATCCACATTGAGACTGTAAGTCACCAGTGGATGCTAGCCAGCCGC
>NZ_CAUVXO010000060.1:6043-7177 GCF_963555865.1 Protofrankia sp. Cr1 | reverse complement strand
GAGGGCGATGATGCTTCCAGTACCGGACGCAAGGAGGTCGACGGCATGTGCTGCGAGGACCTGATATGCGCCCGCTGTGCCGGCCCGGTCGCCGAGGGACGGTGTGCGTCCTGCCGGGCAGCCCGTGACTCCATGCACCAGCCATCCATCACGATCACACCCCAGGTGCTGATCGTCATCGTGTCGGTGCTGCTGATGCTGACCCTGCTGGCTGTTCGACACGGCTAGCTGCCGGTCTTGTTCGGCCGGTCAGGTCACGGGTATCAGGCCAGCATCTCGCGCAGCGCGACCACGTCACCAATGACGATCACGGATGGCGGCATGATGCCCGCCTCGGCGGCCAGGGCCGCGATGTCGGCGAGGGGGCCGGTCACCACCTGCTGATCAGCGGTTCCCCCGCCGTGGATCACAGCGGTCGGAGTGGATCCTGCGCGGCCTCGCTTGACCAACTCCGCGGCAATCTGCGCGAGCGCGCCGACGCCCATCAGGACGACGATCGTCCCGGCACCGGTCGCCACGGCGTCCCAGTCGACGGTCGAGCCCGGATGGGACGGATCGAGGTGACCCGAGACGATCGTGACGTCCTGGGTAATCCCACGGTGGGTGACCGGAATGCCGGCCAGTGCCGGAACGGCCACCGCGCTCGTCACACCCGGCACAACCTCGCAGGGCACCCCCGCGTCGAGGCACGCCAGCGCCTCCTCACCACCGCGACCGAAGACAAAGGGATCTCCTCCCTTGAGTCGTACCACCCCGAGTCCCCGCCCGGCCCGGTCAACGATCAGACGGTTGATCTGATCCTGGGTGATGTTGTGGCCGTGTACCTCCTTGCCCGCATCCACGATCTCGACGCCGGACCCGAGGTCGTCGAGCAACGCCCGCGGGGCCAGCCGGTCGACGACCACCACGTCGGCCCGGCGCAGCAGTTCCAGACCGCGAACGGTGATCAGATCAGGACGCCCCGGACCACCTCCGACCAGCGCAACCCAGCCGGTCCCGCCCCGAGGCGCACCTGCACGTCGGCCCACCGGCGCGTCCATGCGCGGGTGCCCCTGCGGCGTCCCCGCCCACTGGTCGGCACCGGCAGTCGGATCCGTCTCGAAACTGTCCACACCCCAGAGTGTGCGTCCTACC
>NZ_CAUVXO010000060.1:3979-5306 GCF_963555865.1 Protofrankia sp. Cr1 | reverse complement strand
GGGCGTGCATGTCCTCAGCGAGCAGATCCGCCGGCGGATCCCGTCGATCAGCTGGCGTTTCGACCAGACCAGCGGCCAGGCGGGCAGAGGCCGTCACCGACGTTGCTCTCTTCTCATTAGAACCAAAGTTGCTCTCTCTAATTAGACCCGAAGTTGCTCTGCTCTAATTAGATATGGCCGAACTCAGCAACTTCGCCGGATCGGACGCCGCAACCACCCACGGGAACCGACGCGGACGCCCATCCCGCATCGAGGTGTACATACGTGTCGACTCAGCTGTCGCGGAGTTGCTGGACCGCTTCGGTGGGCTACCACCACCGGCCGATGCGCATGCCATCTGGGACGACATCTGGGTACGCGACGCCCACCACTCGACCGCCATCGAGGGCAACACTCTTGTCCGCCATCAGGTCGAGGAGCTGCTCCATGAAGGGCGGGCGGTCGGCAGCAAGCTGCTGGCCGAGTACATGGAAGTCAAGGGGTACGCGGACGCGGCTCGCTGGGTCTACGGGCAGGCACTCGAGCCCGGCCATGAGCCGCCGCGGCAGATCCTCACCCTGACCGAGGTCCGGCATGCCCACCACCTGGCCATGTCACCTGTATGGGACATCGAGCCGCACCCGCACGCCAACGTGGCGGAGGCGCCGGGCAGCTTCCGGGAACATGACATCGCGCCCTTCCCTGGAGGCATGAGCCCGCCAAGCCATCCGCTGGTGCCGGCACGGATGCGCGACTGGCTGGACGACGTCCAGGCGGTCACCACCGACGACGGCCGTCATCTCATGGAGCGTCTCGCACGCATCCACGCCGCCTTCGAACGGGTGCATCCGTTCCTGGACGGAAACGGCCGTACCGGACGGCTCCTGCTGAACCTCGTGCTCTGCCGCCTCGGCTACCCGCCGGTTGTCGTCGCACGGCGCGACCGCGATCGCTATCTGAAGGCCCTCCGCCAGGCGGACGCGGGAAGTCCGGGAATACTCAGCGAGATGATCGCCCGTGGTGTGCTGGACAACCTTTACCGGTTCGTGGTGCCGGCCGTGGCCGAGCCTGCGAGCCTCGTTCCGCTCGCGGCCCTCGCTTCGGACGAGGTGAGCACGGTGGCGCTGCGAACAGCCGCCATCCGCGGGCGGCTCAAGGCGGTCCACAGCGAGGACGGGCAGTGGCGAAGCAACCGGCTGTGGGTTGACGAGTACCTGGCGTCACGACATCAACGGCTCGCCTCCTGACCGGTACGGCCATTCGGTCAGGATCGCTCAAACGCCGTCGGATGTGGCCGACATCGGCACCTTCCCGTTGTCCGGGGCACGACGATCTGTTGCCGCGCCAG
>NZ_CAUVXO010000060.1:0-3767 GCF_963555865.1 Protofrankia sp. Cr1 | reverse complement strand
CGATCAGCTGGCGCCTTCGTTGGTGCGTCGCCAGCGGACCTCCGCATCGATGAAGTCGTCGATGTCGCCGTCCAGCACCGCCCCGGTGCCGGACGTCTCCACCTCGGTGCGCAGGTCCTTCACCATCTGGTACGGATGCAGCACATAGTTGCGGATCTGGGAGCCGAAGGACACGTCCTGCGGACCGCCGGTCAGCCGCTGCTTCTCGGCGGCCTCCTCGACACGCCGACGTTCCAGCAGTTTGGCCTGCAGCACCATCATGGCCGCGGCCTTGTTCTGCAGCTGGCTGCGTTCGTTCTGGCAGGTCACCACGATGTTCGTCGGCAGGTGGGTGATCCGCACCGCCGAGTCGGTGGTGTTGACGCCCTGCCCGCCCGGACCCGACGAACGGAAGATGTCGATCCGCAGTTCCTTGTCGTCGATCTCGACATGGTCGGCCTGTTCGACGGCCGGGGTCACCTCGACCCCCGCGAACGACGTCTGGCGGCGGTTCTGGTTGTCGAAGGGACTGATCCGCACCAGCCGGTGGACGCCGTGCTCGCTGCGCAGCGTCCCGTAGGCGTACGGCGCCTTGATCTGGAACGTGGCGGACTTCAGACCCGCCTCCTCCGCCTCGGAGGTGTCGAACACCTCGGCGCCGTAGCCGTGCCGTTCGGCCCACCGCAGGTACATGCGCAGCAGCATCGCCGTCCAGTCGGCGGCGTCCACGCCACCGGCACCGGCGGAAAGCTGAATGATCGCATCCCGCTCGTCGTACTCACCGGACAGCAGCGTACGGACCTCGAGCGTGGAGATGTCACGGGCGAGCTTGGGAAGGCCCACCGCGGCCTCGGCCAGCAGGTCCTCATCGGCGAGGTCGAGAGCGGTGATGATGTCGTCGAGGCGCCGCCGCAGCGCTTCGACCCGGGCGATGTCCCCACGCACCGACGAGAGCCGGCGGGTGACGCCCTGCGCCCTGGACTGGTCGCTCCACAGGTCCGGATCCGTTGCCTCACGCTCCAGGTCCGCGGCGCGGCGTCGGAGACTTTCAAGATCAAGAACTGTTTCGATGCCTGCGAGCGTCGAGTCGAGAGCCTTGATCTCCTCTGCGAGGTCGGCGGCCATGAGACCCACCTTACCGTCGGAAACGCGCCGCCCCCACCTGGATGCCGATCTTGGCGTGGCGAGGCCGGAACCCACGTCGGCGTCTTGGATTCAGAATTCGCACAAAGAGACCCAGAGCACATCCAACAGGCCCTTGCCACCGAGGCACCGGACCGTCCCACCGACTATCTTGACTGCCAGCGGGCTCTTCGGTCGGACGGACTCTTCGGCCCGACGGGCTCTTCGGTCGGAAAGCGGTGACAGCTGAATGTCATCCGGGCCATCTTAGACCGATTTCGCGCTGGTGAACGCTGGAGAGCCGTGACCGACAATACCGCCGGTACCGACCCACGTGTCGATACCGGCGAGCTGCATGACATCTGCATCCAGATCCTGAGCGAAGCGCTCGTCAACTACGAGACGGCCGACCTGTCCGACACCATATCGGCGCTGACGCCCCTGCACCAGACCACCCGGACGGTGCCGCGTACCCGACGGTTGCGGGGGGCGGTCGCCCTGGACTGGATGCGCCTGCACGCTGCCGTGAGCGCCACCATGGCAGGCGCCGCATACGACCAGGGGCGCCACGGCGACGCCGTCTCGCTGGCCGATCGGGCCGCAACGGTGGCACGCGCCGCCGGCGACGGCCCGCTGGCCGGCAGTGCCCTGGCGATACGCGCCCGGGTGGTACGCCAGCACAGCCCGGCGGTGGCACTGCAGATCGCCGGGGCCGCCGGCCGGATCGCCGGAGCGAGCCCGGCCCGGGCCATGGTGGCCGGCAAGGTCTCGGCCGGCTCATACGCGGCCGTCGGCGATGTCGCCGGCGTCCGGCAGGCGGTGGTCCGCGCCTGGCAGATCATGGAGTTGCTGGCCCCGTCCGCGCAGGGACGCCCCGGCTTCGCGCTCGACACGTATTCCCCGGCGGACCTGGCCCTCGCCAGTGCCGAGGCGCTGACCACCGTCGGTGTCGCGGACGAGGCCGAGCCCTACCTTGAACGGGCCGCCGCGCTGATCGCGGACAGCGGGCAGACCGGTATGATCATTGCCGTGCACATGGCACAGGCACGGACCGCGCTGGCACGCAACCGCCCCGACCCCGACGAAGCGGCGCACCATGCGGCGCGGGCTGTGACCCTGGCCATGCACCGGCCGGCACAGTGGGTCGCCCGGCTCGTCCGCGACGTCTCCGCGCTCGCCGCCAAGCGCACCGGCCATCAGCTCGACGATCTTATCGCCGTCACGGCCCCCTGGTTCTGATCCTCTCGCTCCAAGACCTCCGGTGGCCCGCGCAGGGTCGCAACAGCCCGAATACCGTCAGGGGCCGGGCGGACGGACGAGCGACTGGGCGTCCGCGCTGGCTGTGACGGTGACCGGGCCGATGCCCAGGAGCGCCACCACCGGCAACACGACCGTTCGACTGCCGGTCACCCGAACGGTCGTCGGGTTCAGCAGCTGCGCCGTGAGCACCGTGTGCCCGGACGGGTCGGCGTCGACCTGGTATCCGGCGACGGTCGCGGCGACCTCGGCAAGCGGCAGCTGCTGGAGATCCTGGGTCGCCGTGTAGATGGCGGCATCGTTGACATGCTGCGCGGCGGCGAGGGCGGCGCCGTCGGCCGCCGAAGCCACCGAGCGTTTGGCCAGATACACCGCGGAGGCATCGGTCACCACGAGCGCCAGCATCAACGCGATCATGACATAACCGAGGGTGAGTATCAGGATCGTGCCAGCGTCCGTATCCGTGCCCGTGTCCGTGTCCGTGCCCGTGTCCGGGTGTGGGCGCGGTCCCGCGCGAGGCGCCCGCCTGGGCCTGGCTGCGCACTGCCATGATCGGCTCATGTGACTGTCCGGCCGCGCCGGTAGGCGTCCACGACCACGATGAACGTCCCGTTCTGGGCCGACGGGACGTTTGCCCAGGTCAGCGGGCATCCATTTTGGTAAGAGCCTCGTGCGACGTGGCGGCCAGCACGACTACCTCCACATCAGAGCCGTCGTCGCGCGACCGCTCGGCAGAAAAACGGGCTGCGAGTGCTGCGCGCCGGTCCGCGAAGGTCTTCTCCTGAAGCAGCCGACCTGCGCGCCGGTCGTCCACGACCAGGAAGTAGCTCCCTCGGGCACCGTACCGAACATGGAGTCGACCTGTTGTGCCAACCACAATACCGCGTCCGTGACAGGTCGGAGGTCAACCGCCGGTATGCGTCTCCGACTCGGACCGGCTGGTGGCGCACACGTTGTTGTCCTTCCACAGGGCCGATGGCGGACGCCTCACCTTGGAGGTCATACCGAGCGTGCGGGCGATCCCGTTCATCCCGGCGTTGCCCCGGTTGGTGAAGGTGACGATGTCGTCCAGGTTGAGAGCGGCGAACCCCCAGGTCACCGCCGCGTCGCACGCTTCGGTGCCGAGTCCTTCCCGCCAGCGGTCCCGGCGGACAGTGCGGGTGGGATACCCGTCCGCAATGTCCAGGACCTAAACCCCGACCCGGGCACGCTCGTGGCGCACGCCTCGCGGGCTTCAATCCGACTCGGATTTGTAGATCGCGGGCACCACCATGAACGATGTGAATCCGGTTCTGCTATTACAACACCGGATTCACATCGTTCGGAGGCAGTGGTGCAGTTTCAATCCGACTCGGATTTGTAGATCGCGGGTACCCGTCCTTACCGGCGTCGCGCGTCGGCAGGCGTTG
>NZ_CAUVXO010000059.1:5678-18954 GCF_963555865.1 Protofrankia sp. Cr1 | reverse complement strand
CGATGGGCGGCAGGGGCCTGGTGCCGTCGATGAACACCGGCAGGTCGAGGCCGAACAGCCCCCGCCACTCCCGCTCCCGGTCGGCGAGGGTCGCGCTCAGCGAGTCCGGGTCCAGGGCGAGCGTTTCCAGTTCGGCGTCGGTCGCCATGAAGATCTGTCCGGGGTGGTCCAGATGACCGTGCTCGTGCAGGCGTCTACCGAGCTCCACCAGTGGCATCCGCGCCTCGTGCAGGATCTTGATGCAGGTGCTCTTCGCGCGTTCCCGCCAGGCACCGAAGCGGCGCGCCGAGGCGAGCGCGCCGTGGCAGGTGGCCTGCGCGGTGGCGTCCCCGCCGAGGCGGGCGAGTGCCTGCGCGAGCGCGGCCTCGGTGTCCACTGCCTGGCTGCGCGCGCGCAGGACCGGGGATGCGTCGTCGTCGAGGTGGCGCAGCCGGTCGAGCAGCGCCAGCGGCAGCTCGGGCCTGGTCTCCCAGGTTTCCGAGCCCAGGTCCCACTCGTTGGGGCCGCGGTAGCCGAAGTCCCGCAGGAAGGCCGCGAACCCTACGTGGAACGCGGGATGGATGTCGGCAAGGCGCGTGACCAGGCCGTTCACCCCACCGTCGAACGCGGCTGCGAGCCCCGCGTCGCCGCGGATGACCCGGGAGAGATCCCAGAGCGCGAAGGAGGGGGCGGCTGAATCGACGTCCCCGGCCTTGCCGATGAGCCGGACCACGAGGGCGGTGTCGCCGCCGAGGAGCTGGCCGAGCACGCCCGGACCGACCGCGCTGCTGTTTGAGGCGATCACCTCGCCGCGCCACGCCAGCCGTTCCAGCGACAGCACCGACCGGGCCCTGGCAACCAGGGCCGGCGCGCTCATCGTCGCGAGGTCGGGACGCTGCTCCCGCAGCGTGTCAGCGATCGCGCGATCCTCGTCGAGCTCCGGGAACGTCGTCGTCGACAGCACCCACCCCGCCCGCGCCGCGATGGCCGCGGACCGTTCCGCATTGACGTCGTCCGGTCGGATGACGTGCGCCGGCGGCTCACCGCCGCCCGCGAACCACATGGCGTCCACCGCGTCGGTGCTGATCCCGGAACGGATACCGGTCAGCCGTGGCAACGTCATGTTGACGTACAGGTGGCCGTAGAAGAAGGCCGCGTTCGGGGAGACGTCGACCGATTGCTCGGCCAGGGTGAACGCCCCGAAGGCGGCCACACCCGTGTCCCAGCCGGGAAGGATGAACGGGATCCAGCCAAGGCTTGCGCCCAGCGGGGTGATCGGATCCGCCAACACGTCGTTGGCGTTGAGCCGAGTGTAGATCGGAAATCGTTGGCTCGGCTGTGTGTCGATGATCCACTGCTGGCTGGTCATGCGTCCCGCTCCTCCTGGTCCGTCCGGACATGGACGGACGTTGGCTGGTGTATCTGTGACGTGCAACACTCCTACGGTAGAAACTGTAGTGCAAGCAAACTAAGTGGCTGATGTTTCGGTTCGCAGGTCCCCAGGTTCGTGATCATGGTTCTGTTCGCGCACCTGTCGACCTCACGCGCTCCCAGGAGGACGTATGCAGCTTGAAGGCAAGGTCGCGGGTATCACGGGAGGGACGGCGGGGATCGGCCGCGCCATCGCCGAGGCGTTTCTCGCGCAGGGGGCGTCCGTCGCGATCAACGGTCGGTCCGTGGACAAGGGGGAGAAGACCCTCGCGGCCCTGGGTGCCGGCGACCGGGCGATCTTCCGCGCTGGTGACGTCACCCAGCAGGCCGACGTCGAGGGCTTCGTCGACGCGACCGTCGAGCACTTCGGACGGGTCGACATCCTGGTCAACAACGCCGGTGGAGCCGTCGACCTTGCGCCGACCGTCCTGCTCAGCGATGAGACGTGGGACCTGACGATGAAGTGGAACCTGTACTCGACCTTCTGGGCCACCCGGCGCGCCCTGCCGCCCATGATCGAACGCAAGTGGGGGCGGATCATCAACATCTCCTCGGTGGAGGGCAAGCACGGCAAGCCCGTCCTGACCCCCTATGTGGCCGCCAAGCACGCCATCAACGGCATGACGAAGTCGATCGCTCGCGAGGTCGGAGCCGAGGGGGTCACCGTCAACTCGATCTGCCCGGGTCTGATCATCACCGACGTCGTCAGGGACAACGGGCCGGCCACGGCCGCGGCCATGGGGATCACCTTCGACGAGATGGTCGAGCTGTTCGCCAAGGAGTCCTCGATCAAGCGGCCCAACACGGTCGAGGAGGTCGCGGCCATGGCCGTGCTGCTCGCCTCGGACGCGGGCGCGGGTATCACCGGCGCGCTGCTCAGCGTCGACGGCGGCACCGCCTCCTACTGACGTACCCGTTGTAACGAGCGTCCCGGTTGGGCGGCGACTGCGCCGCCGTCCAACCGGTGGATCGTCGTGACGCCGGTCAGGTGAGCAGGGTGCGGCCGAGGTGATCGGCGGCGTCCCGGGCGCCGGGCAGGACGAAGAAGTAGCCGCCGCCGGTGGGGCTGATGTAGTCGACCAGGGGCTCGTCGATGAGCCTGGTCTGGGTGGCCTCGAACTGGCGGGCGATGTCCTGCTGGTAGCAGCAGAAGACCAGACCCATGTCGAGGTTGCCGTTGGCGTCGATGCCCCGGTCGTAGTTGTAGCCCCGGCGCAGGATGCGGGAGTCCGCGGTGGCGGCGGTGCGGGGGTTGGACAGCCGGATGTGCGCGTCGAGCGGGATGATCTTACCGTCGGCGTCACCGGCGTAGTCCGGGATGTCACGTTCGGCCGTGCCGTCCAGCGGGGCGCCGGTGTCCCGTCGCCGGCCGATCATCATCTCCTGTTCGTTGAGGGAGACCCGGTCCCAGAACTCCACCAGCATCCGGATGACGCGGATGACCTGGTAGGAGCCGCCCGCGGTCCAGGCGGGCTCGTCGCCGCCGTGTATCCAGACCAGCCGGTCCATCTCGGCGGCGCCGGTCACGTCCGGGTTGGCGATGCCGTCCTTGAAACCGAGCAGGTTGCGCTGGGCGCCGGCCGGTCGTGGTGGGTTCTGAAAGCCGTCGACGCGCCAGCGCAGCTGCATACCGCCGCGGGTGTGGCGAGCGATGTCACGCAGCGCGTGCAGCACGGTGTCGCGGCTGTGTGCGCACAGCTGCAGGCTGAGGTCGCCGTGACACTGTGTCGCGTCGAGGTTGTCGTTGGGGAACGTGCGCATCGGTGTGAGATGGCGCGGCCTCCGGTCGGCCAGGCCGAACCGGCCGTCGAACAGCGACGCGCCCACCCCGACGGTGACGGTCAGCGAATCGGAGGGCACGGTGGGCCCGACGATGCCGCTGTCCGACGGTGGGGCGGTGCTGCCGAGGTCGACCGGGGTGCCGCCGGCGGTCAGGAAACGTGCCCGGTCAGTGATCGTCTTGAACAGTTCGACCAGCCCGGCGCGGTCCGGCGCGATCACGTCGAAGGACGCGAACATCGCCGCCGTGGGTGGCGGTGTGACGATCCCGGCCTGATGGGTCCCGTAGAAGGCGACCACCTCGTCCGAGCTCGTGTCGTGGGTGCCGCCCGTGTCGCTTGCGGCCAGCGCCACGCCGCCGGCACCGACGCCGGCGCCCACGGCCGCACCCGCGGCCAGCGCTCCGGCGAGAAAGGACCGGCGCCCGAGCGCAACGCCTGGGAACCCGGCGCGCCGTCGCGGCGCGGGGCAGCTGGCGGCGGCGGTGGGGGTGGCCGCGGTGGGGGTGTCTGCCGGCTGCCGTGGCAGTGACGGGTCGGCGGATTCGGTCATCGACGGCGCTCCGGAAGGGTGCGAAGGTGAGGTGGTGTCGCGGGCGGGAATCGCGGGCTCGCTCATCCGGTGGTCCTGATTTCCAGGACGTCGGGGATGGGTGCGAGGGTCTCCAGCAGTGCGCCGAGGCTGCCGTTCAACCGCGCCCGGTCGCCGCGGGGGAGGGCGTCTGGGGCGATCCAGGTTCCGGCCGGGTCGGCGGTCTGGCGCAGGAGCGTCCCGAATGCGTCGAGCTGGCGTTGGGAGGCCGCGAGTGTGGCCGGCGCCCGTGTCGTCAGCAGCGGCGCGATGATGGTCAACAGTTCGCGGGTTCCGTCCACGTTCGCCGCCGCGGTCGCCAGCGCCGTGCCGCTGCCCTGGTCGGCGGTACCGGTGAGCTGGAACTCGATGGTGTTCTCAAGAATTTCGTGGGTGCGCAGCGCCAGGTCGTGGGAATCGAATTCCTGGGTGGGGAAGGCCTTGACGAGCCCGGCGACGGAATCGGCGAGCGTCGCCGCCGGCGCTTTCAACGAGTCCACCGACTCGCCGTGCCACAGCCCGTGCTCGACCCGGTGGAATCCGGCGAAGTCCGGGTCGCCGACGCCGTCCGGCAGACCCGCGGGCCGTCCGTTGATCGACGCGTCGAAGTCGCCGAACGTGCCGTAGGCGGCGCCGAGTCGTTCGTAGTCAAGATGCGCGGTGAGCCAGTCGCGACGGGCCGCGTCGAGGTCACCGGCCTCGACGTCCGCCCGCAGCGTGTCGGTGTCGCGTGCCAGCGTGGCCAGGCCCGCGGTGACGAACGCGCGGTAGGCGTCCACGGGTGCGCGCATGGTCTCTTCCGTCACCGGGATGATCGCCAGGCTGCCGCTGCCCGGGCCGGCCACCCGCCGGCTCGCCGAGACGGTTGGTGCGCCGCTGTCGGGGAGGCACTGCCACGCGTAGGTGCCACCGCCGATGGTCGCGGCCAGCGGCCGGCTGGTGCCCGGGGCGAGCAGTTCGATCTCAGCGTGGATCGCACCGCTCGCCGGGTCGATGAGGCGGACCTCCATGGTGTGCCCGCCGGTGTTGCGGACGGTGAAGGTCACCCGGCCGGGTTGCGGCGCGTCCCAGGCGGTGACGCAGGAACCCGAGGTCGCCTCGATCGTCGTGTCACCCGTCCCGGTGGCCGGGCCGAGCGCGAGGATGGCGGCGCCGGCGGCGACGGCGGGTACGGCGACCATGGCCACCGGAAGCACCCACCGGGGCACCCGCCGCGAACCGCCCGGTGCCGGCTGGACTTCGACCGGCGCGACCTCGGCGGCGGCGACAGTCGCCGGTACCGCGGGGGATGGCGCGCGGGCGGGGCGGATACCCCGGACGAACAGGGCCATCACCGGGATCAGATAGCCGAGGTAGCCGACGAGCTGGAGGACGGTCAGCCGGGGTGTGATGTTGAAGATGCCCTCGACGAGCCGGGCGTACCAGGAGCTCGGGTCGATGGTGGCGCCAAGGTCGAACGCGGCCGTGCCGATGCCGGGCAGGATGGCGCTCTCCTGCAGATCACGCAGGCCGTACCCGGCCACGCCGGACGCGATCACAATCAGCCCGATGCCGGTGAACGTGAAGAATCGGGCCAGATTGATCTTCACGGCCCGGCGGTACATGCCGACGCACAACGCGGCGGCGAGCGTGAGACCGGCGGCGGCCCCGACCAGCGGGCCGGCCGACTCGCCCGCGCCGCGGGTGGTCGTCCAGACGAACAGAGAGGTCTCCAGGCCCTCCCGGGCCACCGCGAGGAACGCGGTGAGGATAAGGACCCCGGGCCCAAGCGTGAGCGCAGCCGTCACCCGGCCCGCGATCTCGCCGGACAGTGCCCGTGCCGACCGCCGCATCCAGAAGATCATCGCGGTGACGAACCCGACCGCGACCAGGCTCAGGACGCCGCTGAACGCCTCCTGCGCTTTGGTCGACATCGAGGCGGCGGCGAAGGTCAGGACCGCCCCGAAGCTGACCGAGAGCGCCACCGCGGCCAGGACTCCCGTCCAGACCTGGGGGAGGCGCTCGCGTTGGTCGGCGCGAACGAGTGTGGCGACCAGGATCGAGACGATCAGACCCGCCTCGAGACCCTCGCGTAACCCGATGAGCAGGTTCGGGACAACGTCGCTCCACACGTCCGGTACCTCCGTGATCGTCGGTTTTGGTTTAAGGGAAGGTACCAGAAGTGTAAGTAAACTTCACCTAATTGATGGAGGGCCGGAATCGGCGGTCATGCCTGGGCTGCGAGGAAGCCGATGACGGTGGCAACCCACCAACCGGCCTGCGAAACCGCGGCGCTGATCCCCGAGCGTGCGAGCAGTAGCCGGGACGGCGCTCCGGCGGACCGCACCAGATGCTGGTGGACCGACCAGATGTGCAGGCCGTTGAACGCGACGACGAGTACCAGCAGGAGTTTCACCCGGGTCAGGGGCGCAGACAGATCGGGGTGCAGGAGGACCCCGCTGAGGACGAGGCCTGCCAGGCCGCCCCAGATCGCCAGGTGTAGGCCGCTCGCTACGGCGAGGACTTCGTCGAGCCGACGCCGGCCGAGGAGCCACAGCAGTCCGAAGCAGTCGATCGCGAGGACCGAGCCCAAGCCGACCACGAGTGCCGCCAGGTGCCCGAAGAGCGCCACCGCGTGCAGGGTCGGGTCGGCCTGGAGGTGGGTCGCGGTCCACACCGCCGCTGCCCAGCCGACGGTGACCACACCACCAGCTGCGAACAGCGCCCACGTCGGAAGGTTCCGGCGGGTGTCCCCGGACATCGCGACGATGACTGCCGGGACGGATCGCGGCGGGTCGGCCCGTTCTCTGATCGGCTGGATCGGCGTCAGCTCGGGGAACGGGGCGCGCCAGGACACGGGTTCTCCTTCGATGCGGGATGACAGGTGGTTAGGTATGCCTAAATTTAGGCTTACCTAACCTGCCTATCGATGCCGCGTCAAGGTTCTCGCCTGACGTCATGAACGACTGAGGTCAGGAACGACTGCCGAGCAGGTGGCCGGTTTCGTTCGCGGAGTGGACGACGATCCGGCCCGAGGAGAGCTTCTCGACCCGGGACACCGAGGTGTACCCGGGGTTGAACCAGAAAAGGTCGCGGGTACCGATGATCCCGGCCAGAATGGCGTTGATGATCCCGCCGTGGCTGACGGCCACCACCCGGCCGGACGGCCAGCGCTCGAAGAGCTGCTCCAGGCAGTCGTGGGCACGGGCGATGAACGCGGGTTGGTCGAGCTCCGGGACGAAGTCGCTGTAACGGCCTTCGACGACTGCGCGGGCGCGTGGGTCGTCCGCGGCCATCTGTTCCACCGGGGTGTAGACCTCGTTCGGTTCGTGGGGTTCCCACTCGCGCAGGTCGGGGATCTCGACCGGGACGAATCCCAGTTCCGCGGCGAGTACGGCCGCGGTCTCACGGGCCCGCCGCAGCGGGCTGGTGGCCAGGGCGTCCACCTGCTCGGCGGCCAGCCACGCAGCCAGCCGCTTGGCCTGGATCATGCCGTCCCCGGCCAGGCCGGGATCGGCGACGCCGTTGACGGGCAGGCCGTGGCGGACGAACAGCACCTCAGTCATGGGTTCACTTTCCAGCTCCCGGCCCGGAGGCCGGTCAAGGGCGGGTGTCGGCCGAAGGCGGTGAGGGTGGGGGCGGGGGTGAGGGTTGTTCATCCGGCGTTTAGCTGGTATTTATCCGGCGATGGTGCGTTCGGTGTCCCAGTAGGGACGCCGCAGCGCCTTCTTGTCGACCTTGCCCATGGCGTTGCGAGGTAGCTCCGTGATGATTTCATATGATTTCGGGCATTTGTATGCGGCGAGTGAGGCCCGGCAGAACTGGTCGAGGTCTCCGCTGTCCGGTGCCTGGCCCGCGGGCACGATCAGTGCCCGCAACGCCTCACCCATGTCCGCGTCGGGTACGCCGATCACGGCGACATCCGCTACCTGGGGGTGGTGCGCGAGGACACGCTCGCTCTCGGCCGGGTAGAGGTTCACCCCGCCGGAGACCACCATGTCAGCTATCCGATCGGTGATATGGACGTAGCCGTCCGCGTCGACATAGCCGACGTCGCCGAGAGTGAACACGTTCGGAAGGAGGTATGCGGCGGCGGTCTTGGCCGGATCGTCGTGGTACTGCACGCCCCGGTCGGCTGGGGCGCGGAAGCCCAGTACCCCGACCTCGCCGGCGGGCATCGGGGCGTTGTCGGCGTCGAGGACCACCGCCTCGAACGGCGGCACGCAGCGGCCGACCGAACCGGGTCGGACCAGCCACTCCTCGCTGCTGATTCGGCAGAGCGTGCCCACCTCGCTGCCGCCGTAGGACTCCACCAGCACCGGCCCGAACCAGTCGATCATCGCCCGCTTGACGTCGGGCGGGCAGGCCGACCCGGTGTGGGGGAGACTGCGCAGGCTCGTCACGTCATAGCGGGCGCGCACGCCGGCGGGCAGGGCGAACAGCCGGGAGAAGTGCGTCGGGACCATCACCGCCGAGGTCACCCGGTGGCCCTCGATGAGGCGCAGCACGCGCTCGGCGTCGAACCGCCCGAGGACGACCACGGGCTGTCCGGACAGCAGGTGGCGCAGGCTTGTCAGGGGAGCGTTGTGCTGGAGCGGCCCGACCACCAGGTGTGGTCCGGCGGGGAAGCCCGAGCGGGCGGCCAGCGCCTCGGCGTAGGCCACCGCCCTCGGCGGTGTCGGCGCGGTCCAGCGGACCTCGGTGCCCCGCGGTCGGCCGGTGGTGCCAGAGGTGTAGACCAGCGGTGGTCGGGCGGGCCGGCCGGCAACATCCGGCATCGCACGGTCGCTACCCGTCCAGTCCGTCCAGTCCGTCCAGTCCGTCCAGTCCGCCTGGCTGCCAACGTCGGTGCCGGTGCCGGTGCCGGTGCCGTGGACGACGACGACGCGTAACCGTGCGGGTCCGGCGGCCGCGGTCACACCGTCGCGGCTGGCCGGCCCGGCGACCGCTGCCACCGCGCCGGCGTCGAGGAGTAGGTCGGTCAGCTCCCCGACGGCGAGCTGGCGGGAGACGGCCACGGTTCCGACGCCGGCGAGGATGCCTGCGGCATGTGCGACCAGAGTGGGGATGGAGTTCTCCCCGGTCACCGCGACCCGCTCCCCGTCGCCACCCGCCACCGCCAGCATCTCCGCGGCGACTCCACGCACCTGGGTGGCGAGTTCCGCCCACGTCAGGTGCCCGGTGTCGTCCACCAAGGCGACGCCGGTCGGGTCCTGCCGCATCCGATCATCGATCCCAGCGAGCCGCAACGGACCTCACCGTCCTTTTCAAGGTCTGACCCCTGTTGCCCGTCCACCCCGGATGACTGTAGCCACATAGCTGTAGACAGCGTCAAGAAACCGGGTCGATCGCAGTCGGCGAAACCGGGCTGGGTGGGGGCAGCGCGAGCCCGCTGCCCGCGGTCACCCCGCCGTCGACCGGGATCGCCGCGCCGGTCACGAACGAGGCCGCCGGCGAGATGAGGAAGGCGATCACCTCGGCCACCTCCCGCGGGTGTCCCCACCGCTGCAGGGGCACCGCCCGCCGCAGGGCCTCGAAACGTTCGGCGTCGGCGGCTTCGAGACGGCTGGTCATGGCGGTGCGCACCGGACCGGGACAGACCGCGTTGACCCGGATCCCGTACAGCGCGAGGTCGATGGCGGCCGATCGGACCAGGTTGATCGCTCCGGCCTTGGCCGCCGCGTACGGCCAGCGCCGGGGTTCACCACCCAGGCCGGTGACGGACGAGGTCACCACGACCGCTCCGCCGCCGGCGCGGCGCATTGCCCCGATCGCGGCCCGCAGGCCCAGCACCACCGCGCGCAGGTTCACCGCGATGGACTCGTCGAAGACGGCGAGATCGGCGCTTTCCAGATCTCCCGACCGTGCGATCCCGGCGTTGAGTACCACGGCATCGAGCCGTCCAAACCGCTCCTGTGCCGTTGCCACGGCCGCGGTGTTGACCGCGGAGTCGGTGACGTCGCCGGCGAGCGCGACAGCATGATCCGTCCCGGTGAGCCAGGCCAGCGCCACGGCGTCGCGGTCCACGCCTACGACCCGCCCACCCCGTTCCAGCAGCAGCTCGGCGGTGGCCCGCCCGATGCCCGACCCGGCTCCGGTGATGACGGCGACCTGACCGGTGGCCGTCATACCTGCCCGACCCGGGGATCGAGCCGGACCGGATTCCTACGCGCCCATGCGTGTGCCTCGGACGAGGCCACCCAGGCCAAGGCGTTCGCGATCAGCTGTCGGTAGTTCGCCAGCGCGAACGTGCGGGCGCAGTCGCCGGGCAGCAGGTAGACCAGTGGACTGCGCCCGGCGACCTTCGCCCAGGCCAGAAGGTCGCTCGCGGGCGGGTGCCCCGAGCAGTCCGGTGCGTGGCGCTCGCCGAGCAGGACGTGTTCATAGGCCGAGCGGAAGCGGCTGCCGTTCAGGTCGGCGTCGGTCCGCAGCAACGGGACGACGTCGGCTTCGAAGACCGGGCAGCAGTACAGCTCATCGGTGACGGTGAACTCGGCGACGCCGGCGCAGACCGGGTGGGTGGGCGCCGTCACATGCACGGAATATTCGCCCACCCAGCTGCCCGACGACGGCCACATCCGGCCGCGTAACCGGGCTGACGCGTAGTGGAAGCGACCGCCCAGCGCCTCGGCCCAGCCCTCCCAACCAGGCCAGCCGGCCAGCGAGTGGTGGGTGACGACGAGCCCCTGGCCCATCTCAAGCAGCTCGACGAGGGCACGGGCCACCTGCGGATCGGGGCCTTCGGGCACGGGCGGCGAGCCCCGGTGCAGGCTCAGGCCGGGGATGTCGTGGCAGAGCAGTGCCTCGAAGCTCCCGGCATGCTCGGGCCGCAACCACGCCTGCGCGCAGGGCTGGACTGCATGCGTCCACAGCCAGTCCCGCTCGGCACAGATGTCGGCCACCATCCCGAGGAAGGCGTCAAGGTCGACACGGTGACCGCCGGTGAGAACCAGGACCCGCATGGGTTCATCTCCCTGACTTACTGCAGCTGCTCACCACAAACATCGGATACGAGTCTGGCGTGTCGAGTCATCCCTTACTAGAGTCCATTTCGACAAACTCCCGGATGTCGGATGGCACGGCGATTCGCTGTGCATGGCAGCCGGGCCACGGCAGAGAGGGGCAGGCATCATGACGCGAGCCGCCACGGCCGACCAGGACGCCCGGCCGGCCCAGCCCGCGCCGCCGGCCGCCGGCACCGCCGAGACCGCCGGCACCGCCGACGCGGCCGTGCTCCTGGACCTGCACCGCCGGATGGTGCGCATTCGGGTGTTCGAGACCGAGGCGGGTCGGCTGATGGAGGCCGGAACGCTGCCTGGTTTTCTGCACCTCTACGTCGGGCAGGAGGCGGTCGCCGCCGGCGCGATCAGCACGCTGCGCGATGAGGACCAGATCACCTCCACCCACCGCGGGCACGGTCACGCGGTCGCCAAGGGTGCGGACTTCGCCCGGATGTTCGCGGAACTGTTCGGCCGGGTTGACGGCTACTGCCACGGCCGGGGCGGGAGCATGCACATCAACGACCTGTCGATCGGCATGCTCGGCGCGAACGGCATCGTCGGCGCTGGCATCCCGATCGCGGTGGGCGCGGCCTTTGCCGGCGCCTACCGGTCCGACGGGACGGTTGCCATGGCGTTCTTCGGTGACGGCGCGTCGAACATCGGCACCTTCCACGAGGCGGCCAACCTCGCCGCCGTGCTGCACCTGCCGGTCGTGCTCGTCTGCGAGAACAACGGCTACGCCGAGTTCACGCCACAGGCCCGGCACATGCTGCTCACCGATGTCGCTGATCGCGCCGCCGCCTACGGCATGCCGAGCGAGATCTGCGACGGGATGGACGCGGTCGCCGTCCGTGCGGCCACCCTGCGCGCGGTGGAACGGGCCCGGGCCGGTGGTGGCCCGACCATGGTCGAGGCCAAGACCTACCGTTATTACGATCACCAGGGCGTCAAGGGTCTGCGCATCGCGTACCGCACCCAGGAGGAGATCGACGCCTGGAAGGAACGCGACGCGATCAAGCTGCTGGAGCGCGGGGCGACCGCTGCCGGCACCGTCGCTCCGGAGCGGTTCGAGGAGATCTGGGCGCAGACCAGGACCGAGGTGGCCGCGGCGATCGCCTTCGCGGAGGCGAGTCCCGAGCCGGATCCGGCGGACATCGCCCGTGACGTCTACAGCGAATGAGCCCGGTACAGCGACGAGCGGCCGAAGGAGCTCCCAGTCGATGACCCGCACCCTGACCTATGTCAAGGCGTTCAATGAGGGCCTCGCGCAGGTCATGCGCGACGACGACGACGTGTTCGTAGTCGGTGAGGATGTCGCCGGCTACGGTGGGGTCTTCCACATGTTCGACGGGTTGCTCTCGGAGTTCGGGCCGCGCCGCGTCGTGGACACGCCCATCTCCGAGGCGGCGATCGTCGGCCTCGGCGTGGGTGCCGCCGCCCGCGGCCTGCGGCCGGTGTGTGACCTGATGTTCATGGACTTCCTCGGCGTCTGCATGGACCAGGTGGTCAACCAGGCCGCCAAGATGAAGTTCATGTACGGCGGGTCGGTCAACGTTCCGCTCACCATCACGACCGCGGCGGGTGCCGGGCTCGGCGCGGCCGCGCAGCACTCCCAGAGCCTGGAGGCGTGGCTCGCCCACACCCCGGGACTCAAGGTGGTCATGCCCGCCACCCCGGCGGACGCCAAAGGGATGATCGTCTCTGCGGTGCGTGACGACAATCCGGTCATCGTGATGCTCAACAAGGTCCTGCTCGGAGCCAAGGGAGACGTGCCCGAGGAGATCTACGAGGTCCCGATCGGGAAGGCCGCCACGCTGCGCACCGGCGACGACGTCACGGTTGTGGCCCTGGGGCGGATGACCGTCGAGGCGATGGCCGCGGCCGATGAACTCGCAGCTGAGGGCGTCTCGGTCGAGGTCATCGACCCCCGGACCGTGCAGCCGCTGGACAGCCAGGCGATCGTCGAGTCGGTTGTGCGCACCAACCGGGTGCTTGTGGTCCACGAGGCTGTTCGGTTCGGTGGCATCGGCGCCGAGATCGCCGCGCAGGTCCAGGAAGTCGCCTTCGACTATCTGGACGCCCCGGTGCTGCGCCTGGGCGCACCCTTCACCCCGGTGCCGTTCAGCCCGGCGCTCGAGCGGGCCTACATCCCTGACCGCACCCGGATAGCCGACGGCTGCCGCCGCCTGCTCGCACGGGGCTAGGGCCAGGGCCGGGGAGAGAGGAACTGCGGCGATGGCTGTCGAGGTGCTGCTGCCCAAGCTCGGGCTGACGATGCAGGAAGGCACGATCACCGAATGGCTCGTGCCGCCCGGTGGCCCGGTGCGACCCGGCGATGTGATCATGAGGCTCGCCACCGACAAGGTCGACACGGACGTCGAGGCCGAGGGCGAGGGGCATTTCCATCCGGTCGTACCGGCCGGAACCACCCTGCCTCCCGGCGCACTGGTGGGCTGGCTGCTCGCCGCCGGCGAGATTCTGCCGGGTGCGGTGTCCGGTGCTGCGCCATCCGGTGCGGTGGTGTCCGGCGCGGGGGC
>NZ_CAUVXO010000059.1:2755-5260 GCF_963555865.1 Protofrankia sp. Cr1 | reverse complement strand
GGTCGTCCCGCCGCCCGTCACCCCGCTGGTGCGCCGGTACGCGGAGACCCTCGGTGTGGACCTCGCCACGGTTGCCGGGCGCGGACCCGCAGGCCGCATCCGCCGGGCCGATGTGGATCGTGCAGCGGCAGCCGCGGCCGCGGCCGGGACGCGGGATGAACGCCCACCGCAGGCAGCGCCACCGGCCGGCCCACGGGCGGGTCAGGTCATCGCGCTGACCGGTATGCGGGGCGCGATCGCCCGTACCATGCATGCCAGCCTGCAGGAGATGGCGCAGCTCACCCACGGTTACGAGGCAGATGTGACCGACCTCGTGGCCCTGCGTGCCCAGCTCAAGCGGGAGTGGACGGGCACCGGTGCCACCGCGGGCGAACCGCGGGTGCCATCACTGAACGACTTCGTCGTGCGCGCTGCGGCATTGGCGCTGGGTGACCATCCGCTGCTCAACGCCACCATCCGCGACGGCGCAATCCACCTGCTGCCCGAGATCCACGTCGGGGTGGCCGTGGCCGTGCCGGACGGACTGCTCGTGCCGGTCGTGCGCGACGCCGCCACCCGCGGTCTGCTCGACATTGCGGCCGAGGTGAGACGCCTGGCCGGCGCCGCCCGTGACAAGAAGCTTGCTGTGCGAGATCTGGAGGGTGCGACCTTCGTGGTCACCTCCCTCGGCGGATACGGCGTGGACTTCTTCACCCCGGTGATCAATCCGCCGAACGTGGCCATCCTCGGGGTCGGGCGGGTCCGCGACGGGGTCCGCTGGGAGGGGGACACGCCGCGGCGGACGTCGGTGCTGACACTCAGCCTCAGCTTCGACCACCGTGCCGTCGACGGTGCGCCCGCCGCTGAATACCTTCGGACGGTCACGGCGTTGCTCGCCCGTCCGTTGCTGTTGCTCGCGGGTTGACGGCGTGGGGGTTGAAGGCTGAAAGGGAGTCCTGATGACGTCAGTGGTACCACCGCGTCCCGTCCCGATCGATCATGAGTTGTTCGCCTCGCTGGACCCACCGCGGCTGGCAGGTGCCACGTGCGGGCGGTGCGAAACGACGATCTTCCCGGTCGGGCCGTCCTGCCCCCGGTGCTCGGCGGCTGGCAGCGACATGTCCGTGGTCACGCTGCCCGAAACCGGCACGATCTGGACGCTGACCGTGCAGGGTTTCGAACCGAAGCCGCCGTATCACGCTCCACCGGACGGCTTCGCGCCGTACGCGGTCGGCTATGTGGATCTTGGTGGGGTGCTCGTCGAGTCCCTACTGGTCGGGGACCCGGCCATGCTCGACATCGGACTGCGGGTATGGCTCACCCTCGTCCCGACCGGCGCCACCGGCGAGGTCACCTACGCCTTCGAGCCGGCAGCGGGCCTCGGGGAGACGGGAGCGGACACGTGAGTACCGACCGGGACCGGGATGCCGCCCACGCCGTCTACGTCGTCGGGGTCGGCATCCACCCTTTCGGCCGGCACGAGGGCGTTGCCGCGATGGTCATGGCCGAGCACGCAACCCGGGCCGCGCTTGCCGACGCAGGCATCGGCTGGCCCGACGTCGACCTTGCCGTCGGTGGCAGCAACGTGTCCGGCAAGCCCGACACCCTCGTTTCCCGCCTCGGTCTTACCGGACTATCGTTCGTTACTGTACGCAATGGATGTGCCACTGGTGGCGTAGCATTGGCGACCGCGGCGAACGCGCTGCGGGCCCGGGACGCCGACGTGGCGACCGTCATCGGGTTCGACAAGCACCCGCGTGGCGCGTTCAACTCCGACCCGGCCAGCTACGGGCTCGGGGACTGGTACGGCCGGACCGGCCTCATGGTCACCACCCAGTACTTCGCCATGAAGACCCGGCGTTACCAGTACGAGCACGCGGTCTCCGACCGGTCACTGGCCCGGGTCGCGGTGCGCGCGCTGCGCAACGGCGAGGCCAGCCCCACCGCCTGGCGGCGCACCCCGCTCACCGAGGACGAGGTACTCGCCGCGCCGGCGGTCAACGCCCCGCTGACCCGATCGATGTTCTGCTCGCCGAGCGAGGGAGCGGTCGCCCTCGTCCTCGCCCGTGGCGACCGTGCCGGTGACCTGTGTGAACGCCCGGTGCGGCTCGCGTCGGTGGCGCTGCGCACCCGCCGGTTCGGATCGTTCGAGGTGTTCTCCCCGTGGCTCGCGCCCGATCCGTACCACAGCCCGAGCATCGACGCGGCTGCCGCGGCGTTCGCCGCCGCCGGTGTCGACCCGTCCGAGGTGGCCGTCGCGCAACTGCAGGACACCGACAGCGGCTCGGAGATCATCCACCTCGCCGAAACGGGCCTGTGCGGGCACGGCGAGCAGGAGAAACTCCTTGCTGACGGCTCCACCGAGGCCCACGGCCGCCTCCCGGTCAACACCGACGGCGGATGTATCGCCAACGGTGAGCCGATCGGCGCGTCCGGACTGCGCCAGGTGCACGAGGTCGTCCGCCAGCTGCAGGGGCGGGCGCTGGGCCGGGCGGTCCCCGGGGCCCCGCGGGTCGGCTTCACCCA
>NZ_CAUVXO010000059.1:0-2199 GCF_963555865.1 Protofrankia sp. Cr1 | reverse complement strand
AACGCTTCGGGCAGCAACCTCGACCTCGTGACCTGGCGTGGCGAGGTACGGCGCTGGCTCGCCGCCACCGTTGCCGCGCCGGTGGCAAGCCACGGCCCGCCCGACCTCGCGGTGTTTCGTAACCTCTCCGACGGCGACGAGCACACGTTGCTGGAGAACGTCCGAGCCTATCGGCGGGCCCGCTACGACGCGGGCTACGGAGCGCTCACACTGCCGGTGGAGCACGGCGGCGCCGGTCTGCCCGCGCTGTTCGCGACCGCCTTCGCCGAGGAGGAACGCGCGTTCGCCGTGCCGCCGTCCACCGAGCTGATCAGCGTGACGACCGGTCTGGTCGGCCCGGCCGTGGCGATGTTCGGCACCGAGGCACAGCGGGAGCAGTTCGTCGGGCCGCTGCTGCGTACCGATCTGCTCGCCTGTCAGCTGTTCAGCGAACCCGGGGCCGGTTCCGACCTCGCGGCACTGGCCTGCCGCGCCGTGGCGGACGGGGAGACCTGGGTCGTCGACGGACAGAAGGTCTGGTCGTCCGGCGCGCGGTTCGCCGACTACGGGCTGTTGCTCGCCCGCACCGACCCGGACGTGCCCAAGCACGCCGGGATCACCGCCTTCCTCGTTCCCATGGACGCCCCCGGTATCGAGATCCGCCCGATCCGGCAGATGAGCGGAGGTACGTCGTTCAACGAGGTCTTCCTCACCGGCGTCCGGATCCCCGACGCCCTGCGTGTCGGCGCGGTCGGCAACGGTTGGCGGGTCGCGAACGCGACGCTGTCCTTCGAGCGCACCGCGTCCGGATCGGTGACCCGGCGTAAGGGCGGAACCTTCGACGACGTGCTGGAGCTCGCCCGCCGCCTGGGCCGGGCCGGTGACCCGGTGGTCCGTCAGCAGCTCGCGGACCTCTACATCCGGACGGTGCTGCGGGCCGCGACCGCCGGACGGGTGGCGCGGGCCGCAGCGGCCGGGGCGTCGCCGGGGCCGGCGGCATCCGTCGGCAAGCTGGTCGCCTCCGACGTGCTGACCCGCACCGGCGAGCTCGCCGTCGACCTGCTGGGTAGCCGGGCGGCGGCCGACTCCGGTGAGGGGTTCGGCTGGACCGAGCATCTGCTCGGCGCGCCCGGCTACCGGCTGGCCGGCGGAACCGACCAGATCCAGCGGAACATCATCGGGGAGCGGGTCCTGGGTCTGCCGGCGGAGCCGCGGGTCGACAAGGACGTGCCCTGGTCCGCGCTGTCCCGCTCCTGAGCGGCGGCCTGAACCTCACCCAGGCGGGTTCTGGGCGGAGGCGATGATGTGGAACGCCACACCGAACGGGTCCTCGACGATGGCGACACGCCCGTAGGGGGAGTCCTGGGGTTCGCCGGGACATGCGCCGCCGCCGTCGAGGACCCGCCGTACGGCCGCGTCGGTGTTCTCGACCTCGAAGTAGGTGATCCAGGATGACGACGGCGCGTCGGCAACGCCGTGAATTCCGCCGATCATCTGGCCGTCGCCGCGGTGCAGCACGGTGTAGTCGATGTCGGGAGCCGCCATGGGTTCCAGGGTGTAGTCGAAAACCGCCTGGTAGAACGGGCGGGCCGCGTCCGCTGCGGGTGTGCGCAGCTCGTTCCACGCCAGGGAACCGGGTTCGTTGACGATCCGCGCGCCGGGGTGCATACGGCCCTGCCAGAGGCCGAACTGCGCGCCGGTCGGATCGAGGGCGATCGCCATCCGCCCGGCGTCCATCGCATCGATGGGCGCCACGACGACCTGGCCGCCGGCGTCGGCGATGTGCTTGGCAGTGCCGTCACAGTCGTCGGTGGCGAAGTAGAGGTTCCACCAGAAGGAGGTGGCGTTCGGGTCCGGGTTCGCCATGACGGCCGCCACCGGCTGCCCGCGCAGCAGGCACATCGTGTAGCCCCCGGCTTCGGGGGGTCCCTCCTCGAACTCCCAGCCGAACAGGGTGCCGTAGAACTCCTTTGCGCGTTGGATGTCGGGAATGCCGAGGTCGATCCAGGTGGGTGTCCCCGGCGGTTGGTTACTCGTGACTTCGGCCATGGGTCCGTCTCCTTCGAGCGTGTCGGGTACAGGCCTGCCTACCCATCCTCGACATCTCCTGACGGTTCGACCAGTCCCCACGCTCGCAAGCCCACGCCGACTCCGGGGTCCTCGGCTGAGGACGGTGATCCTGGCGCCTGTGCCGGAGAGGTAGAGCGGGCTGTCGGTGAT
>NZ_CAUVXO010000058.1:16718-19252 GCF_963555865.1 Protofrankia sp. Cr1 | reverse complement strand
GGAGTACCGATGACCGTCCATCGCCGCACCCGATGATCGCTACCGGTCGCCGTCGGCGACAGTCCCGAGCGTGGGCAGGTCGTGGATGACGATTCGCCGATAGCGGGTGCTGAGGATGCCGGCGGCCCGCAACTCGGCCAGCGCCTTGTGCGCGCTCGGCTCGCCGGCGCCTATCAGCGCACCAACCTCGGGTTGCGTCAGCACGCCGATCGAAATGCCGTCGTCAACCGCCTCGCCGTGCAGGTAGGCCAGCTCAACCAGGACGCGCGCCAATCGGATCTTCACCTGGTCGCCGTAGTCGACCCGGCGCCGAGTCGACCAGCGCAGCTTCGCCGCCACCGCACGGTTCATCTCCGCCGCCACCGCCGGATGATTGCCCAGGAACAGATTCGTGTCAGCTGCGCTGATCCGGCGTGCGGTCACCGCACCCCCGGCGGTCACCGTGGCGGACCGCGGCTCACCGTCCATCGCGGCCAGCTCCCCGACAACATCTCCGCCGACGCGGACCGCAAGCAACGCCTGGGCGCCGTGCGGGGTCACCCCCGTGACCTTGCACACGCCGTCCAGCAGGATGAACAGGTCCCGGTCGGTGTCGCCTTCAATGATCATAATCGTGCCGCCGGTGAACCGAACGATCTGTCCGAGTCCCAGCAGCTCACTGCGTAGGCGCCGGTCGATCCGGCCGAGGAAGGTGTGGCCGGGCCAGTCACGGCCGCACCGCGATTCATCCGGGTCGCAACCGTTCCCGCTGCTCACTGTGCCGGCTGCGGCTTCGCCGACAGGTGGCATTGCGGCTTCGCTGACAGGTGGCATTGCGGCTTCGCCGACAGGTGGCGGGTCATCGAACGACAACACGGCGCGGACCCCACACTCCGCCCGTCCAGATCCAGCGCTCCCTGAGCCTGACCCAGCCATACTCCGCCCTCCCCCATGCTGCACCCTCAACAGTCGGCCCCGCGAGGCGCCATGTCGACCGTCATTTCACCCATGACGTCCATGAAGGCGCCTGCAACGCCATGCACCACGTCCGACACAAAACGCGATCCGTACCGTACCGGACCTGTTGGACAGCCCATAGTCGGATGTCATCAGTTCGACAACAGTCCGGAGACGACAACGGGCGGGGTACGCGGTACAGACCGTCACGATCATCACCGGATGGCCGATTGCACGCAGATGAACGAGGCGCAAACCGTAACAGCTTGACAGCTGAGAACTCCCAGGCGTCCCGCTGCGCCCGCAGCGCGTGTCGGGGCTGCCACATGATCTAACCGAACGGTGTCGGCAGCAGATGCGGGAGACAAAACCCGTTGTCGCCGATCGTCGCCGGATGGCCGGACCGAGCGGGGCTACGGGGCTACGGGGCTACGGGGCTACGGGGCTGGGCTACGGGGCTACGGGGCTACGAGCCATACGGCGGATACGTGGCAGACTCAGCGGTGCGACACCGTGCCGTGCATACGGCACGGACCACCCCGCGGTCAATACCGGCCCAGGGGACGAAAATTGAGTAGAGAGTGTGCCGGTAGCAGCCATGGATGTGCAGCGAGAGCGAGCGTTTTCCGGTATTCAACCGACCGGGAAAATCCATATTGGTAACTATGTGGGTGCGCTCTCGCTCTGGGTCGAGAACCAGGATCTCTACGACAACATCTTCTGCATCGTCGACCTGCACTCCATAACGATTCCCGAAGCCATCGATCCCGCTGTTCTCCGCGCCCAGACACGCGAGACCGCCGCGCTGTACGTCGCCGCCGGCATTAATCCGGAGAAGTCCGTCATCTTCGTGCAGTCGGCTGTCTCGGCGCACGCCGAACTCGCCTGGATTCTGAACTGTGTCACGCCGCTGGGGTGGCTGGAGCGGATGACGCAGTTCAAGACGAAGTCCGCAGCCCAGGAGAGCGTCGGCACAGGGCTACTCGACTACCCCGTGCTGCAGGCCGCGGATATCCTGCTCTACGGTGCTCACCGGGTTCCGGTCGGTGAGGATCAGCGTCAGCACGTCGAGTTGACCCGGGACATCGCGCAGCGCTTCCACCACATGTTCGGTGCGGCGTTTGTGCTACCTGAGCCCCTGATCCGATCGAGCGGCGCGCGCATCATGGGGCTTGACGAACCGACAATGAAGATGTCGAAATCCCTGGGCACGACCAAGGCTGGGCACTCAATCGGCCTCGTAGACACGCCGGACCAGATCCGAGCGGCCGTCATGCGCGCGACCACTGATTCGTCGAACGACACGCGCTTTGAGACGGCGGGCCCCGGCGTCGTCAATCTCCTCACTCTCTTCGAAATACTCTCCGGACAGAACCGGGACGAGGTCGAGAACGTCTTCGAGGGCAAGGGTTACGGATTCCTCAAGCGCACGGTCGCCGACCAGATAGTCGCCTCACTCGAACCGATCCGTACGCGGTTTACCGAACTGATGGCCGACCCGGCCGGCCTCGAGGAAATTCTGGTCGATGGAGCGGACCGTGCCCGCCAGATCGCAAACGCAACCCTGGACAAGGTGAAGGGTCTGACCGGGCTCGGCT
>NZ_CAUVXO010000058.1:5195-16549 GCF_963555865.1 Protofrankia sp. Cr1 | reverse complement strand
AGCGGGCCGAAGGGCGCGCGACGATCGTCAGATCGCGCGCCCGGCTGGACATGATCAAAAATATTGACCACCGGCTGCCCACGAAGGAGATCAAGCCGTCGGGCACGACCTGTCGACGGGGCACAAGCGCCTGTGAGGTATGGGTGGGCGTACGTGGTTTCGAACCACGGACCTCTGCCGTGTGAAGGCAGCGCTCTACCACTGAGCTATACGCCCGGAAGACATCTGCAGCCTACTACGCCGCCATGGCGATGCCACGGCGGGGGCCACGGCGGGGGCTGGCCGAGCGGCGCCGATGGTCCGACCGGGACCACGCTGTGGCGAGACCGACGGGCCGCGCGGAAGCGTCGCACGATGTCGACGACGTTAGGTCTTGCGGAACGGAGTCTCTTCGGTCACGATCCGGACACAACTCACCTCGATTGGGACGAGCACGGGAGGGGTAGACCTCCCCTGACGCACACTGCGGCAGCAGCAAGCCAGCACGAAGGGTAATCGACCTACGGGGGGTGTGCCACATGGCGCGAACCGATACAAGTGATCACGGACGGCGCACACCGTGGTCTCTTCCGGCCAAGTGCGGCCTGCACACCTGCTCCATGCCGGGCAAGTCTCCCGAACCGGCGTAACGGATGTTCAAGTCGCATAACCTTGTTTCCAACGAGCCTCAAAGAGGGAACTATCTCGTTACACGGGTGCTCGCCCGCACCACCGCAGCACTGAGAGGCCGCCCGATGACAATTCGTCATGATTCCATCACAGCAGAACTCGCACTTCGGCTCGTTGTTCCCGGTGGGGCGCCCGTGCCGGTCGCGGCGACGATGCGCTATGAACCCGCGGACCCGTACGCGGTCAGCATCGGGTTCCGTACGGGCGCGGACGAGGTTGTCGAGTGGACGTTCGCCCGGCAACTCCTCAGCGACGGTGTCCGGCGTCCGGCCGGCGACGGAGACGTGCAGGTCTGGCCGGCGGCTCAGTCCGGCGGACGGATCGTCTGCCTCTCCCTGTCCAGTCCATCGGGGCACGCGCTGTTCGAGATGCCGCGCTCGGAGGTGCTGTCCTTCCTTCGCCGCACCTATTCGGTGGTCCCACTCGGCGCAGAAAGCGATGTCGTCGACTTGGACGCAGAGCTTGCGCTGCTCATCTGGGGCGGACCTGCAACCTGACATGACGGGGCCGGGGCGGGCCTTCGACCTCTGACGTCACCCCCCGGGACGGGACGGGTGAGCGCCCCGGCCCAGGGGGTCGCAAGTCAGGTGTCCGGTCTCCCAGCAACCGTGTTCCTTCGAGGCCGACCGGCCGTAGGGACGCCATACAGACCTCGACGGCGTCACTCCGAGGTGGACGAAGCGATCCTCAGCAGACGCTCAGCCTTGAGCTCTGCTTCGCGCCACTCGGCCCACGGATCGCTGCCCCAGGTAATTCCAGCGCCGGAGCCGAAGTGCAGACGCCCGGCCGTGAACCAGAATGTTCGGATGCCGACGGCAAGCTCGCCGAGCCCTTTCTCGGCGTCCACCCAGCCGATCGCACCACAATAGGGTCCACGAGCAGCCGGTTCGAGTTCTCCGATGACGCGCAATGCGCTCGACTTCGGGGCACCGGACACCGAGCCCGGCGGAAAGCTCGCCGCGAACAGTTCAGGCCAACCGACATCTGGTCGCAGCTGCGCCTGGACCGTTGACACCAGATGCGCCAGACCCGGGTGCGCCTCGACCGCGCACAGCCTCTGGACGCTCACCCCGCCGATACGTGCAACCCGGCCCAGGTCGTTGCGGACCAGATCGACAATCATTATGTTCTCCGCAATGTCCTTGTCCCACAGATCGTTCGCTACCCGGCCGGTTCCCTTGATCGGCCCGGATCTCACGACGTCAGCCCGGCGCGACAGGAACAGCTCCGGTGACGCACTGGCCAGCCGGATATCAGCCTCCGGGACGTACATCACCGCCGCATACGGCGCCGGGTTGTCGCGCGCGAGTGCGGCTGCAAGTGCCGCGACCGCCTCACCGGCGTCGTCGGCCAAGGGCACGGACTGCACCCGGCACAGGTTGACCTGGTAGACCTCGCCAGCGGCGATCTCAGCCCGGATGAGGCGAACCCCCTGGGTGTAGCCGGCGCTGTCCAGACTGGAGGTCCAGGCTCCACGTGGCGGGCCTCGCCAGGGCCGGCCGGCAAGTGCCGCCAACGGTGGCGCGGGCCGGACCTCACCGAACCGAACACACCGTGCCGTGCCCTCGAAATCAACCACCACCGCCCAGAACCCGCCGCGATCGAGCGCGGCCAGATCGTCGGTGATATCGATCACTCCGGTCGCGAGCCTGCCCCCGACGACCGCGAACGGCCCGGGCCACTGTGACGGACGGTACCGGCCCTCGCGATGCCCACCGACGGCATACGGCCCACCGGCGACAGGTGCCGCGCCCCATCTCGAACGGCTGGCGACGCCGCCTGACCCGGCCCACCCGCCCTGGTCAGAGCTGTCCCGCGCTGTGCCGTCCATCCAAAGCACGCTACCGGCGTGGGCGGCCGGGCCGCGTCCCGCGACCAGGACAGACACGACCCACACGACTGATCGGGGTGTACTGAACTCTGACCCAGGAACTGCACATCATCGGCACATCGGACGGCGGTCCATTCGACGCTTCCCCCATCGTCCGCTAGAGTGCTACCTGCACCGCCAAACGGTGGGGCACGCGGACGTGGCTCAGCTGGTAGAGCATCACCTTGCCAAGGTGAGGGTCGCGGGTTCGAATCCCGTCGTCCGCTCGAGACTGTGTGAGGTCAGAGGTCAAGCTGGTTCCGGCCTCCCCCGGCGGAGTGGCCGAGTGGCTTAGGCAAGGGCCTGCAAAGCCCTGTACGCGGGTTCGATTCCCGCCTCCGCCTCAGGAACAATCTCGAACAAACTGGGGCGATTAGCTCAGTGGGAGAGCGCTACCTTGACACGGTAGAGGTCACTGGTTCAATCCCAGTATCGCCCACCCCGGTTTACCAGGGCTTCTACGATGCCCCCCGCATGCCAATCATGGCACGGGGGGCATCGTGCGTACGGACCCGCGAACGTGGCTGATCGCGGACGTCTCGTGCGCTTCGCGGATCACTCTTCCTGTTGTCTGTTGGTAGTGATTACCCCGGGCGCTTTGGCGCCGCCGGCCGCCGGACCAACCGGGCCGGACCAACCGGGCCTGACCAACCGGCCATCCAATATTCACAGGCCGGATCCACATTCGCCGGGCAACTGTGCTCTTGCTGTCGCCCGGACCGGCTTGTATTCCCCCGGGTGCCCAGAGTGTGGCACCGGGGGAAGGATGTAGATGCCAGTGAGGACCAAACGTTCACGGGTAGCGATCGTTGCCGGCGGGGTGGCCGGCGCCGCTGTGCTGGGCGGCCTGGTGCTGGGTACGACCGCGCAGGCGGGACCGGCCACCACGGCTGGACTCAGGCTGACGTCGCTACCGAGCGCCAACACCAAGACTCCCAACGTACCGGTGCAGAACGCACTGTCGGTGGAGTTGGCCCAGATCGTTGCCGCCCAGGGCTCGAACAGACTGGAAAACGCCATACCCTCGGTGCCGTACTACGGCTACGACGGTGACTCCGCGAACCTCCTACCGGCCCCGGGCGACGTGCAGAGCACGACGCACAACGTCGAGGCCACCAAGACCGAGCCGGACAAGAACACCTACCTGCGGCTGACCGGTCAGCACGGCGCCGACCCGAGCTACGACTACGGGACCCACTTCCTGTTCCAGGGACACGAGGTCGGTAAGCCTGGCTACATCACCCGCATCAACCTCGACGCGGACGCGGCCCACCGGGTCACCCTGCTCGCCACGACAGACGTCGCGGGTAACGCCCTGCCGAACATCGACGGCTCCACCTGGGACCCGTGGGCGAAGCGGCTGCTGTTCACCGCCGAGCTGGGTGCCAACGGCGGTGTCTGGCAGGCGACGCCAGACATCGGCTCGCAGGTCGAGGACATCTCCTCCGTCCTGGGCCGCGGCGGCTACGAGGGCATCCAGAACGACTCCGCCGGTAACCTGTGGGTCATCGAGGACTCCGGTGGCACGACCATCCCGGGCAAGTTCACCAAGCTGCCGAACAGCTTCCTCTACCGATTCGTGCCGGTGGACAAGACTGACCTCACCAAGGGCGGCAAGCTGCAGGCCCTGCAGGTGATCTCGGCGGGTACCGGTCAGCCGATCACGTTCCAGCCGATCGACGCCGCCCACCCCGACGGCAACGCCTTCAGCCAGGACACCAAGGATCTGCACACCTACGGCAAGACCTTCGACACCCACTGGGTGACGATCCACGACACCGCGACCGACGCCAGCGGGCTGGCGTTCAACGCGAACGCGGCGGCGAAGCAGGCTGGCGCGACCCCGTTCAAGCGGCCGGAGAACGGACAGTTCCGGCCGGGTACGGACTTCCGTGAGTTCTACTTCGACGAGACCGGCGACACCGACGCACGGTCGGTCGCGAACGCCGAATACGGCGGCTGGGGATCGGTACTCAAGTTCACCCAGACCAACCCGACCGCTGACAACGGCACGCTCTCCCTGTTCTACAAGGGCGACCAGGCGCACACCGGATTCGACAACGTAGCGTTCTTCGACCGCAACCACGTCGCGTTCGTCGAGGACGCTGGAGACACCCTGCACACCCAGCGTAACGCGCTCGACTCCGGTTACCTGCTCGACGTGTGGCACAACTACGCCGATGGCGTGCAACCGCTGCGATTCCTCGCTGAGGGCCGTGACCCGTCGGCCACGCTCGACTCGGGCCTCGGCTCCGTCAGTGGCAGCGGATTCCAGAACGAGGGCGACAACGAGATCACCGGGATCCACGTCTCCGACGGTGACCCCGGCAAGCACGGCATCCTCGGCGACCGGGTACCGGACGCCTTCACCAATGGCTGGCGGGTGTTCTACACCGCCCAGCACGGGGACAACGTGACCTGGGAGATCGTGCGTCCGGAGAGCAAGCGGTAGTCGTCCTGCGCAGTCGGCACATCAGAGCGTACAACTGTGTGCCCCGGCCACCCGGCCGGGGCACACACCATTGGCGCCACCCGACCGAGGGCGTGCGACAATGCCTCTGCCCGTATGCATGACAGCACCCATCGGGTCTGACCCGTCCGATCTGACCCGTCGAATCAGACCCATCCGATCGACAGGAGGACACATGCGCGTCAGCGTCGACCCGTCCGTGTGCGCCGGCCACGGCCAATGCAACGTCCACGGACCGGACGTCTACGAGCTCGAGGACGGCTACTGCCTGATCACCAATCCGGAAGTACCCGCGGACCTGCAGGATCAGGCACGCAAGGGCGCCGAGGCCTGCCCGGAGCACGCGATCACGGTCACCGACTGAACCAGGCTGCTGAACCAGACGGCGTCCCTCGCCCGAACAGCCGTTCAGGACGGTGGCGCCGTGAGAAAGAGCGTGATGCCGTCGGCGACACCCTGTGCGGCGTGCTGACGCCAGGTGGCGTCCGAGACCCGCGTGGCATCGGCCGGGTTGCGCATGTTGGCGCATTCGATGAACACCTTCGGCACCCGTGACAGGTTCAGCCCACCGAGGTCCGCACGGAATGACAACCCCGCGTCGGCAACGTAGTCGGCCCGCGGTTCGCCGGTGTCATGTTCGAACCCGATCCGCAGCGCGTCCGCCAGACGTGCCGACGGAGCGAGAATCACGGCGTTGGCGCCGTCGGGGCCAAGGCTCGGGGCGATGATGTGAAAGCCGCTACCGGTTGGCGGCCCGCCGTCGGCGTGCACCGACACCGCCGCATCGGCATGGACGTCGTTGCCGATCCGCGCCCGCTCGTTGATGCACGGGCCGACCCCGGAGTCGTCCGGTCGGGTCAACACAACCGTGGCGCCGCGTCCGCGTAGCAGCGCAGCCGCCCGGATCGCGACGTCAAAGGCGAACGCATGTTCGGGGTATCCATCGTTGGTCTCGGCGCCGGCGGTGTCGCACTCTTTTTCCGCACCACCCGCGTCCACCTTGCGGGAGATGACCGCGGCGGCCGCCGCGTTACCACCGTTGTGTCCGGGGTCCAGCAGGATCGTGCGTCCCCGTAGCCGGTCCTGACCCGCCGACAGCGCCAGCCCGACAACGGCGGCGTCCGTCTGCGGCGGGGCACCGGACCCGCGAGATGGCGATGACACGCCACGAGCCGCAAGGCCGACCAAGAGGAGCACGGCGGCTGCGAGGACCATCGCGAACGCCCGCGACCGAGAAGGCATCTACCGAGGATCCATCGTCACACGGTCTCCGCGGTCACAAAATCGATGAGACGTTCGACCGCGCCGAGAAGACCCACTTCGACATCGGTGTAGGAATGCACGCCAGCAAGCACCCGGCGCCACATGTCCACGGGTTCGGCGACTCCGAGGGCACGACACACGCCTTCTTTCCACGGCTCGCCCGGGGGCACCCGCGGCCACGCCGCGATCCCCACGGAGGCCGGCTTCACCGCCTGCCAGATGTCGATGTAGGGATGCCCGGTCACCAGCACGTGCGGCGAGGTCACAGACGCGGCGATCCGGCTCTCCTTGGAACCGGCGACCAGGTGGTCGACGAGCACCCCGAGCCGGCGTGACGGCCCCGGCCGGAACGACGCGACGACCGCGGGAAGATCGTCTACTCCGTCGAGAGATTCGACGACGACGCCTTCCACCCGAAGGTCATCTCCCCAGATACGCTCGACGAGCGCTGCGTCGTGCAGCCCCTCCACGTAGATCCGGCTCGCCTGCGCGACCCGCGCCCGGTGGTCATGAACGGCCACGGACCCCGACGCGGTGCGGGCAGGGCCCGCGGGCGCCGACCGTTGGGGCCGGATCAACGTGACCGGCCGGCCGTCCAGCAGGAAGGCGCCGGGGTCGAGCGGGAAGGCCCGACGCCGACCATGACGGTCCTCCAGCACCACCCCACCGGCCTCCACCTCGACGACCGCGCCGCAGAAGCCGGTCGCGACATCCTCGACGACCAGCTCCCGCTCGGCCTCCACCGTGGGCGGTGGCGCAGGCCGTGCGCGTTTCTGCTGCGCCAGCACGTCAGGCCCGTAGTCTCTGCTACGCACCCGCCCACTGTAGCCCGGCCCATCGCGAGCCCGGCCCGGCCCATCGCGAGCCCGGCCCTGGCGCGCCAAATCCGGAGCGGAGCCCCAAAATCGACCTATGACCGGACCTGTGACCGAGAGATACCGACCGGGCGTCGCCCTCCTCGTGATCGACATGCAGAACGACTTCGCCGCGCCAGACGGGAGTCTGTACGTCCCCGGTGGGCAGGAGCTCATACCGACCGTCAATGCCGAGATCGAACAAGCGGTGGCCGCAGGTTCACCGGTGGTGTACACCCAGGACTGGCATCCACCCACCACCCCGCACTTCTCCACCGGCGGAGGCATCTGGCCACCGCATTGCGTACGGGAAACCGTGGGCGCACGACTGCATCCGGCGTTGCGGGTTGAGGGAACCGTGGTTCGCAAGGGGACAGGCGGTGAGAACGGCTACTCGGGATTCACCGTCCGGGATCCGCTCACCGACACCGCACAGGCGACCGAACTCCACACGATTCTCATGACACGTGAAATCGCCACCATCGTGGTGGTAGGCCTCGCCGGGGACCACTGTGTGAAGGCGACAGCTCTCGACGGCCGTGCACGTGGCTATCAGGTGGTGGTGCCACTCGCCCTCACCCGGTTCGTCAGGCTCCAGCCCGGTGACGACACCCGGGCCATCAGCGAGCTACGTGACGCCGGCGTCGTGGTGGTTGCCTCCTGACCGTGCGAACCCGCCTGATGCGTTCGGGCTGTTCGTTCCCATCAGGCGAGCTCACCCGGTGCCGGACCGGTGGTCGGGTGGATACATCCACCACCATCGATGATCTATTGCTCGTACCTCAGGCGGCGCAGTCGGCACAGATCATCCGCCGGCTGTCGGCGAGCTGGCTGCGGTGGTGGACCAGGAAGCAGCTTTTGCAGGTGAACTCGTCCGCCTGACGGGGTAGGACGCGGACCGTCAGCTCCTCGCCGGCCAGATCCGCGCCGGGTAGGTCGAGTTCGGCCTCGAACGGGTCGACCTCGTCCCCGAGGTCAGCCGCCGCATCCGCCCGCCGCGCCTTGAGCGCCTCCAGACTCTGCTCGGAAACCTCCTCGGCATCGGTGGTGCGGGGGGTGTCGTAATCGGTGGCCACTGAAATTCTCCCGTGAATTGAGTGCGTCTCGTGCGCAACCCACAACGCACGACCGGTGGGGTATGTGCCCGCTAGGACGATCCCCACCGGGTGTGGCCTTCACCACATCGACCTTGATGATCCTTAACACATTCGCGTCACGCAGGCCGGAGGCGATGGTCAGCCGGTCCGGCGCAACCAGGTGACCGGCGCCCCATGGGCTGCCTGCCGAAGCGGCTCAAGTGCCTCGTCCCACGCCGTGCCCAGCAGGCGGTGCAACCCTCGGGCCAGGGTCTCGCGACCCTCGCCCCGCTCGATGAGGGCGCGTAGCGCGGCCTCCCCGACGACGATGTCCCCGTTCGCGGCGATCGATGCGCGGTGCAGGCCGAGTTCGGGCGTATGGGAGTAGCGCTCGGGGTCACATCCCGGCGAGGGTGCCTCGACCACGTCGAAGCAGACCTGACCGAGGCGGCGCAACTGGCCGGCAAGGCGCCCGGCCGTCCCGCACGGGGCACGCCACTCCAGGCCCGCGTAGAGCGCGCCCGCGGAGCGCGGCTGCTCGCTCCAGGTCAGAGACACCGACGAGGACAGTACGGCGGACACGGCAAACTCCAGGTGCGGACACAGCGGCGGCGGGCAGGCCAGAACCGCCAACATGCCGGGAACCTTGAAGGCCGCCGGACCCGATACAAGATCTCGTGTTGATGACATTGCAACCACGCAGGACCTCCGTCGACGAGTTACGCCTTCCCCTGCGATCTCGCCTCACGATCGTCCGCGCCACGCGGTACCGATGGTGCCATGGCGTGCCGTGGCGTCCATACCCGACCCCCAGCTGACAGGTCGGGTTCATCCGGTCTATATCCGGACGATTCACCACGGCCACGGGTCGATCATGTGACCAGTAGATCATGTGACCAGACGCATCCCGGACGGGTGCACCGAGACCGGGTTCCCGACCACCCGTAGGCTTCGTGCGTATGTTGCAAGTCTGGCCGGGCAGCCCCTATCCGCTCGGTGCCACCTATGACGGCACCGGGACCAATTTCGCGATCTTCTCCGAGGCTGCCGAGAAGGTCGAGTTGTGCCTGTTCGACGACGACGACGCCGAGACGCGCATCGAGTTGAAGGAAGTCGACGCGTTCGTCTACCACGGATTCCTCCCCAGCATCGGCCCCGGCCAGCGATACGGCTATCGGGTGCACGGCCCCCACGACCCGGCCCGGGGGCTGCGGTGCAATCCTCACAAGCTTCTCCTCGACCCGTACGCGAAGGCCGTTGACGGCGAGATCGACTGGGACCAGTCGGTGTTCGGCTACAACTTCGGCGACCCGGACAGCATGAACACGGCCGACTCCGCCGCGCGGATGATGAAGTCGGTGGTCATCAGCCCGTTCTTCGACTGGAACAACGACCGACCGCCGCGCACCCCGTACAACGAGACCGTGATCTACGAGGCGCACGTGCGTGGCCTCACGATCGCGCACCCGGACCTTCCGGCGGAGTACCGGGGCACCTATGCCGGGGTGGCACATCCGATCATGGTCGAGCACTACCACACGCTCGGCGTGACCGCCGTGGAGCTCATGCCCGTCCACCAGTTCGTCCAGGATGAGCATCTGGTCAGCCGCGGCCTGCGCAACTACTGGGGATACAACTCGCTGGCCTTCCTGGCCCCCCACAACGCCTACGCGGCCGCCGCCCGGTCGGGGCAGCAGGTCCAGGAGTTCAAGTTGATGGTGAAGGACCTGCACGATGCCGGCATCGAGGTGATCCTGGACGTGGTGTACAATCACACGGCCGAGGGGAACCACATGGGTCCCATGCTCTGCTTCCGCGGAATCGACAATGCCGCCTACTATCGGCTGATAGAGGACGATCCGCGCTACTACATGGACTACACCGGCACCGGCAACAGCATGCGGGTCCGCCATCCGCATGTCCTCCAGCTCATCATGGACTCGCTGCGCTACTGGGTCACCGATATGCACGTCGACGGATTCCGGTTCGATCTGGCCGCGACCCTGGCACGGGAGTTCTACGAGGTCGACCGACTGTCCTCGTTCTTCGACCTCGTCCAGCAGGATCCGGTCGTCTCCCAGGTCAAACTGATCGCCGAACCCTGGGACCTGGGCGCCGGTGGCTACCAGGTCGGCAACTTCCCGCCGCTGTGGACCGAGTGGAACGGCAAGTACCGTGACACCGTGCGGGACTTCTGGCGCGGTCAGGACCACGGCATCGCCGAGTTCGCCTCCCGCCTGACCGGGTCGAGCGACCTCTACGAATCCGACGGCCGCCGCCCGTCCGCGTCCATCAACTTCATCACGGCCCACGACGGGTTCACCCTCCACGACCTGGTCTCCTACAACAACAAGCACAACGAAGCCAACGGCGAGGACAACTGGGACGGATCGGATGACAACCGGTCGTGGAACTGTGGTGTGGAGGGGCCGACCGACGATCCTGATGTGCTCGCGCTACGCGCGGCCCAGATCAGAAACTTCCTCACCACCCTGTTTCTTTCGCAAGGCGTACCCATGCTGGTGGCAGGGGACGAGATGGGGCGAACCCAGCACGGCAACAACAACGGTTACTGTCAGGACAACGAGATCTCGTGGTTGGACTGGTCCCTGGCCGAACGCAACGCGAGCCTGGTCGAGTTCACCGCACTCGTGTCCACCCTCCGCCGGGAACACCCCGTGTTCCGCCGCCGGCGATTCTTCCAGGGTGACGCGATTCGCGGCTCGGGCGCTGGTTCGGGCGCCGGCTCAGGCGCAGGTGCGCAACCCAGCCCGGCATCCGGTTCGCCGGCTGCCGCGGGCAGTGGCACCGGGGAGCCGCTCACCGACGCCGGGGAGCCACTCAAGGACATCGTCTGGCTGCTTCCGGACGGCACCGAGATGTCAGATGCCGACTGGGAGTTCGGCCTGGCGCGGTCGGTCGGGATGTTCCTCAACGGCCACGGCATACCCGACCGCAACCACCGCGGCGAGACCGTTGTCGACCAGTCGTTCCTGCTGTTCTTCAACGCGCACTTCGAGCCGCTCGGATTCCGGGTACCGCCGGAGAACTTCGGCACCAGCTGGGAGATCGTCATCGATACCGGGGTACCCGGCGCGGTCGTGACCACGGCTGTCGGCTCAGGCGACCCGGGCGAGTCGGGCAACCCGGGC
>NZ_CAUVXO010000058.1:0-4644 GCF_963555865.1 Protofrankia sp. Cr1 | reverse complement strand
CTCGGGCGAGAGCGGTCCGTTCGACGCACGTGCCACCAACCGGATCGTGAAGGCCGACGACCCCATCGAGGTCGACGCCCGGTCAACCCTGGTGCTGCGCTGTGCCGACTGAGTCACGGGGCGGCGTCACCCCGACGCCCGCCCGGACGGTCCCGGGCTCGACCTACCGGCTGCAGCTGAGCATGGAGTTCTCCTTCACCGACGCGGCTGTCATCGTCCCGTACCTGGCCGCACTCGGGGTCACCCACCTGTACTGCTCGCCCGTGCTGGAGGCTGTCGACGGTTCGAGCCACGGCTATGACGTCGTCAACCACGACCAGATCAGCCCCGAGCTCGGCGGGTCGGCCGGGTTCCGCCGGCTCGTGACCGCCTGCCGCAAGGCGGGCCTGGGCCTCGTCGTGGACCTGGTGCCCAACCACATGGCGATCACCGCTCCGGAGACCGCGAACGCCGCCTGGTGGTCGGTGTTGCGGGAAGGCCGGGCGTCGCCGTACGCGTCCTGGTTCGACATCGACTGGAACTCTCCGGACAACCCGGGAAAGATCGTCGTCCCGATTCTGGGTGACCCGCTGGCGGACTGCCTCGCGGCCGGGGAGATCAGAATCACGACGAACGAGGATGCCGAATCCGTGGTCACCTACCACGACCACGTGCTGCCGGTCGCAGCGGGCACCGCCGACCCCGGCGACGTGGCGGCAACCCTTGATCAGCAGCACTACCGGCTGTGTTTCTGGCGCGTCGCCGCCACTGAGCTCAACTACCGCCGCTTCTTCGACATCACCACCCTCCCCGCCCTGCGGCAGGAGGACCCCGACGTCTTCGCGGCGACCCATCGCCTGATCCTCGACCAGGTGCGGGCCGGCGCCGTCGACGGCCTGCGGATCGATCATCCCGACGGTCTGGCCGATCCCGAGGAGTACCTGCGCAGACTGTCCGAGGCCACCGACGGCGTGTGGACGGTCGTGGAGAAGATCCTCGAACCGGGTGAGGCACTACCCGACACCTGGGCGTGCGCGGGCACCACCGGCTACGACACGCTGAACCGGGTCACCCGGCTGTTCGTCGATCCAGCGGCGGCCAGGCCCTTCACCAAGCTGTACGCCGAGATAACCGGCTCCTCCCCCGACTTCGCGGCGCTCGCCCGCGAGGCAAAACTGGCCGCGGTCGCGGACGTCCTACGGCCCGAGCTGGACCGGCTCGCCGCACTCGCACTGACGCAGGCGCGGCAGCGTCGCGCGGACCTGACCCGCGTCGGTCTTCGCGAGGCGCTCGCCGAGGTGCTGGCCGCCTTCGCGGTCTACCGCGCCTACATCCGGCCGGGCGGGGCCGCAACCCTGGACGCCCGCGCTCACGTGGTCGGAGCGTGTGAGCGAGCCCGGGAATCCCTGCCGCGACGGTCGGGCGAGATCGATCTCATCGAGAACCTGGCGCTGGCCGGTCCGCCCGAGTTCGTGGTGCGCTTCCAGCAGACGACCGGGCCCGTCATGGCCAAGGGCATCGAGGACACCGCCTTCTACCGGTACGGCCGGATGGTCGCCCTCAACGAGGTCGGCGGCGCCCCCGGCGACTTCCCCGCCTTTCCCGCCGGGCATCCGCACAGCGCGGTGCACGAGTTCCATGAGGCCAACGCGACCATCCAACGGACCTGGCCGCTGACGATGACGACCCTGTCCACGCACGACACCAAGCGGTCGGAGGATGTGCGTGCCAGGCTCGTGGTACTGACCGAGGACCCGCACGGCTGGGGCGAGGTGGCGCAACGCCTGATCGCTCTGGGTGAGCGCCATACCGACACCGAACGGGGCTGGCCGGACCGGCAAGCCGGCTACCTGCTGGCGCAGACGCTCGTCGGCGCGTGGCCGCTGCCGGCGCAGCGGGTCCGGGACTACCTGCTCAAGGCCGCCCGCGAGGCCAAGGTGCACACCTGCTGGACCGACCCGAACCTCGGCTACGAGTCCGCGCTGGTGAACTACGTCGACGCCGTCCTGGACGACCGGGACTACGTGGCCACCCTGGAGACCTACGTCGCCACCCTGGTGGAGCTCGGCCGCCAGAACTCCGTCGCCCAGAAGCTTCTCCAGCTGGTCTGCCCCGGTGTGCCCGACATCTACCAGGGCCAGGAACTGTGGGACGCCTCCCTGGTCGACCCGGACAACCGGCGGCCGGTCAACTTCGGCGAGCGGGCGAAGCTCCTGACCGAACTCGGGCCTGATGCCGGAGCCCGCAAACCACCCGCGCTCGACGACACCGGCGCGGCGAAACTGCTGGTCGTCGCCCGCGCGTTAAGGCTGCGACGGGAACAACCGCAGTGGTTCGGCACGGAGGCGACCTACCGGCCGTTGTGGGCGTCGGGTTCGGCTGCCGAGCATGTGCTCGCGTTCGTCCGCTCCGGATCGGTGGTCGCGGTGGCGCCCCGGCTGGTGCTGGGACTGCGCCGCGGCGGCGGCTGGCGGGACACCACCCTCCCGCTGCCCGACGGCCGCTGGACGGACCTGTTCACCGGCCGCCGGCACGACGGCGGCGTCGCCTACGTCCTGCGGCTGCTGCGCGACTTCCCCGTCAGCCTCCTGGTGCGCACCCCCTGACCGGCCATCGCGTCGTGCCGACCAGCTTCACGTCGTGCCGCGGCCGGGTCGTGACTCAGCCGAAAATCAGCCAAAACGCTGTGCGGGACGGGCCCAGCTGTGATGCCCTGAAACATGGGCAGAGGCAGAGCAGGCTGCACGCATTCCTACAAGCGACGAACCCCCTCCCCGGGGCAACCGCGGGTGGCGTGTCCGACGCCGCACCGGTAACAGCGCCGTGAAATCGGGATCACAGATGCTCACGCATTCCACAACGGGTAGACAGTACCGATGAGCACTTTCCGCGTCTGGGTGCCAGAGGCGAAGACGGTAGGTGTGATCACCGATACTGGTGGCGACGAAACCGTCCACGAGATGCTGACCGACGACGGCGGTTGGTGGTGGGTGAACGTGCCCGTTGCGGGCCACGGCACCGAGTACGCCTACCTGATCGACGGCGAGGTCGACGAACTGCCGGACCCGCGCTCCGCCGATCAGCCCCAGGGCGTCCACGGTCGCTCCCGGCTCGTCGACCACGCCCTGTTCAGCTGGACGGACAGTGCCTGGCGAGGGCTGACGCTGGCCGGGAGCGTCCTCTACGAGCTGCACATCGGCACGTTCACCCCGGCCGGCACCTTCGACGCCGCCATCGAACGGCTCGACCACCTGGTGGCGCTCGGCGTCGACGCCGTCGAGCTGCTGCCCGTCAACGCCTTCGCGGGCCGCCACGGCTGGGGCTACGACGGCGTGGGTCTGTTCGCCGTCCACGAGCCCTACGGCGGTTCGGACGGGCTCAAGCGGTTCGTCGACGCCGCCCACAGCCGGGGCATCGGTGTGATCATGGACGTTGTCTACAACCATCTCGGGCCCGACGGGAACTACCTCGCCCGGTTCGGCCCCTATTTCACCGACTCCCGCATCACCCCCTGGGGACCGGCTGTCAACCTTGATGCCGCCGGCTCCGACGAGATCCGGGCGTTCATCGTCGACAACGCACTGGGCTGGCTACGCCACTACCACTGCGACGGCCTGCGGCTGGACGCTGTGCATGCCTTTGCCGACGGCCGGGCCGTCCACATCCTCGAAGAGATCACCGTCGCGGTGCACCGGCTCGCCGCCCAGCAGCGGCGGCCGCTGTTCGTGATCGCCGAATCCGACCTCAACGACCCGCGGCTGGTGACCACCCGCGATGCCGGTGGGCTCGGCTTGGACGCGCAGTGGTGCGACGACGTGCACCATGCCATGTGGGCGGCACTGTCGGGTGAGCGCCAGGGCTACTACAGCGACTTCGGCAGTCTCGCGACCCTGGCCAAGGCGATGGAACGCGCGTTCGTCCACGACGGGACGTACTCGGCGTTCCGCGGGCGCTCCCACGGCCGACCGGTGCCCAACCACATCCCGGCGCATCGGTTCGTGACGTTCCTGCAGGACCACGACCAGGTCGGCAACCGGGCAATCGGTGACCGTGCCGGGCAGACGCTCAGCGCAGGGCTGCTGCGGGTAGGCGCCGCGCTCCTGTTGACCTCACCGTTCACGCCGATGTTGTTCATGGGTGAGGAATGGGGGGCGAGTACACCGTGGCAGTTCTTCAGTGACCACAGCGCGCCGGGGCTGGCCGACGCCGTCCGCAAGGGTCGCCGGGGCGAGTTCGCCGCGCACGGCTGGGGGCCCGACGAGATCCCCGACCCACAGGACGAGGCGACATTCGTCCGCTCCAAACTGGACTGGGCGGAACTGCGGACGGCGCGCCACGCCGGTCTGCTGAAGTGGTACCGACGCCTGACCACCCTGCGCCGAACCCTGCCCGACCTCACCAACCCGGACCTGTCCTGCGTACGCGCCAGCTTCGACGAGGACGCCCGCTGGTTCGTGTTGCGCCGCGGCCAGGTCGCGGTCGTGTGCAACCTCGCACCACGGCGCCAACCGGTACCGGTCGAGGGCGTGCCGTTTGACGTGCCGGCCGCGTCCACCAGCGGGTTCACCTACATGCCGGGCCGTATCGAGCTCGACGGGGAATCAGTGGTGATCGCCCGCCTGCTGTGAGCCGGCCTGCTGTGAACCGGCCTGCTGTGAGCCGACC
>NZ_CAUVXO010000057.1:20145-21933 GCF_963555865.1 Protofrankia sp. Cr1 | reverse complement strand
AACACGGATAACCCCTCCTTTTTGTGTCGGACGCCATGTGTGCCGAACGCCAAGTGTGTCGGACACAAGGTACGGCGGACACAATGTGCGAACGGCCCGGGATCGGCCATGTCGGGTCGTAGACGGCCTTCTGCGCGGACCGTCGACGGCGGGGCGCCGCACGCCACTGTCGAGGTAGCGTTCGCAGGTGCCATTCGTCCATGTGGTGACCACCGCAGCCGGGGCCAGATCGATCGGCGACATGAAGAGGCGAGGCCGACTGCCGCTCGCGGTGTACCCGCACATGCCCGGTCGGTTGGGCCTGACGGCCGACCAGGCGGCGGTGTTGTGGCGCAGCGGCGGACCCGGCTCGGAGAATGGTCGGTTCTGGCTACGGGCGTGTTTGAATGCCTACCCCGGACTCGCCTGGATTCATTCCGACTCGATGGGAGTCGACGACCTGCCACTGGCGGAACTGGCGGCTCGGCAGATAGTACTGACGAATGCGGCGGGCGCACATGCCCGACCTATTGCCGAATGGGTCATGCTTGGTGTGCTCATGGCAAGTAAGAGGCTTGTCGACTTCCTCGGGCGCTGCGCCCACGGTATCTGGGATACCAGCATCGTTCCGCGGGATCTGGTGGGCCGGCGTGCGCTGCTACTGGGTCTGGGTTCGATCGGCACGGAGGTAGCGAGGCTACTGGAGCCCCTCGGGCTTGACGTCGTGGCCGTGACCCGCAGCCCACGAGCCAGGGCGGTGGCCGGGGTCACGGCCGTCGTGCACGACGGCTCGTGGCGGGAGATGCTCGCTGACACGGACTTTCTTGTGTGCACGCTCCCGCTCACCGACCGGACCACGGGCCTGCTCGGTCAATGGGAACTCGCGCAGCTGCCGTCCCATGCGTGGATCATCAGTATTTCCCGTGGTCCGGTCATCGACCAGGATGCGTTGATCGCCCTGTTGGACTCCGGCCGCATCGCCGGGGCCGTCCTCGACGGCTTCAGCCAGGAGCCGCTGCCTGCGACGGATCCGTTGTGGCAGCGGCCGAATGTGGTCGTCCTGCCGCACCACACCTGGTGCTCCCCGAGCAGTCGGTCCCGGCTCGAGGTTCTCTTCGCCCATCAGCTCCGTCGGTGGCTGGCCGGTGAGCGCCTGCTTAACGTGGTCGACTGTCGTCGCGGTTACTAGAACGTGGTGATGCACCGATAAGAGGACTGTTCAACCGGCATTGATGGACATTTCATCATGATGGTCGTCGGGCACTGCCGCCTTGACCGTGACCGTCTGCCTAATCGGTGTCAATCTTGTTTCCCGAGGGCGCCAGAACATACCATTTTGCGCCGAACCCGTTGATTCCCTGACCGTTGACGTCCCCGGGGCTGGTGTCACCGACGTAGTAGTAGAGCGGGTGGCCGCCGTAGGTGACCTCCCGCGTCCCGTCAGGTCGGGCCGTGGTACCGAGCAGAGCGACAGTGACGCCGGCGCCGGCTGTGGGCGCGCCCGCGGCGACGTATGGCGGCCAGGCCGCCGCGCAGGCTCCGCTGCACGACGATGTGGTGCCTTTATCTGCCTCGAAGAGATACAGGGTCCGTCCGCCGGCGTCGACCAGGACATTACCGACCTTGGTCGGGCCGACGGCGACGGTCGCCGCCGTCGATACCGCCGTACTGCCGGTAGAAGGTACCGCCCCACCGCCCGTGGCAGGCGTCGTGTGGGCCGGGGTGCCGTAGCTGCTCCCGGCACCGTCGTCGCTGCTGCCTGCGCACGCGGCGAGGACGGTGGCCACCGCCATGGTGGACACGATCATG
>NZ_CAUVXO010000057.1:16205-19744 GCF_963555865.1 Protofrankia sp. Cr1 | reverse complement strand
GCGCTCACCAGGCGGCGGCCGTCGTCGGTCATCACCAGCACCTCACGGATCTTCTCGCGCGGCAGCCGTGTGCTGCCCTGGACCCGGGCATCCCCGGCGTAGGTCGCGACCCAGGTGGCGGCGACCTCACGTGTGCCGTCAGTGGCCACCACCACCAGTTGGCAGTGTTCCTCCGACGGCACCCCGCTGACAGTGATCGTTAGACCGGTACCGACGCCGACCTGTGCGAACGAGATCGTCGTATGCACCCGTGTCGTCGAATCCGTGGCGGACACGACCGTGCGTGCCGGGGGGTCGGACCCGGATATGCCCAGCCCCGCGGCAGTGCCGCTCACCGCGACCACTGCGGCTGCCGCAACGGCCAGGAGCCGACGACGGCGGTGACGGCGCTGCGCCGTCACCGCCCGGGCGGCCGTGACCATCCGCGGTAGCAGGTCCGGCGATGGTGCGGGCAGTCCTGATGCCGCCTCCTGGGGGCTCAGCCTCGACAGCAGCCCGGGCAGCTCCGCAAACTCGCTGAGCGTGTCCCGGCAGCGGGTGCAGCCGGCCAGATGCGCCTGAACCGCGGTTCGTTCGGCTGGCTCCAGTGCCCCGAGGACCAACGCACCGAGCGTCAGCTCAGCCTGCTCGCACCTCATCTGCTCACTCCCCGCTCCCGCAGGGCGAGCTTCAGCGCCCGGAGCCCGTAGAACGCCCGTGACTTCACCGTCCCGACCGGAACGCCCAGAGCTTCGGCGGCCTCGGCCACCGACCGGCCCCGGTAGAAGGTCTCGACAATCACCGCGCGGTGTGCCGGACTCAGCGTTGCCAGCGCGTCCGCGACCAGCCAACGCTCCATCGCACGCTCGATGTCGTCCGCCGCGGGGACCTCCGTGACATCGACATGCGACACTTCGTACGGCCGTGACCGCCGTGCCCGGTACTGGTCGCACGCGATGTTGTGGGCCACAGTGAGCAGCCAGGACCGGATCGAGCCGCGATCGGGGTCAGCCACCGCGTCCAGGCGTCGCCATGCCCGCAGGAACGTCTCCTGCACAATGTCCTCGGCTCGTCCTCGGTCCCCGTCCGTCAGCCGGTTCGCATAGGTGAACACAGCGCTACCGTGCTCCTCTTGGAGCGCGCGTAGGACCGTTTCCTCGTCCCGGCGAGCCGTCACCTTCTCATCACGGCTGAACATGTCCGATGGTTCAGCCGGATGCTCTCATCCACGCGGCTGGCTGGACCCGGACTGCCGGCCGGGCCGGCGACGGCTGGGCCGCGCGGGCCGCTGGCCGACCTGCGGCAAAATCGCGCGCACCGGCGCGACCGGCGCGACCGGAGCATTCCGCCGGCCGTCGGCGCCGTCTTCGCCTTCGTTCTGGACGTCGCCAGTGCGCCTGGCAGCCGTTGTCATCACGACCCGCGCGGCGGGCGAGCCGGGCCGGGCAGCGGTCGCAGTACCGGTTGCGGTACCGGCTGCGGCGCCACGGCCATCGTCACCGCCCGCGGTGCCCGCGGTGCCCGCAGTGCCCGCAGGCTTTGCGGCCTCGAGCTGATGAGCGACAGCTATCGCATGGTTGATCGGGATGGAGTACCCGGCCCGCATCCCGGCCGGCAGATACTCGTTGAACATCGTGGCAGCGGTGTCCATACCGACCACCTGACCCGCCGCGCTGACCAGCGGACCACCGGAGAAGCCGGGTTTGATCGCGAGGTTGGTCCTGATGAGGCCGGTCAGCTGCTCGGCGTTGCCGCCACCGGGGTCGGTGGCGGTGATGCTCTGGTTGAGGGCGGTGACAGCGCCGGTGACGACGGTCGGTGCCCCACCCTCGGCATTGCCGACGGCTGCGACGGAAGCGCCTATCGAGATCTTCGCCGAGTCTCCGATCGGCACTGTGGTCAGCCCGGCAGCGCCGCGCAACTGGAGCACTGCGACATCATTGGTTGCGTCGGCGCCGACGACCGCGGCTGGATACGCGCGTCCGGTGCTGGCGACGGTGACGGTTATGCTTGCGGCGTCCTGGATGACGTGATTGTTGGTGAGCACCTCACCGGCGGAGTTCAGCACCATGCCGGTTCCCGCGGCGGACCCGCTCTGCGAGGCGAGCGTGGAGACAATGCGCACCACACCCGGCGTGACCCGGTCTGCGACACCGGATCGCTGCGAGGGAATGGGGCTGCCGGTCGCCGCGGTGACCAGGCCGGGAGCGGCGAAGGTACGGATGGCCGGACCCGGGACGATGGTGGCGTCGAGGAGACCACCCGCCATACCGGACGCAGGGGTCCCCGTACCGATCGCGACGGCGGAGCTGGTCATGCACGCCGTCACACACCCAAGGGCGGCTGCCCGCAGTCGCCACGCGGAGGTACCGGGACGCTCCTCACCCACCATGCGGACCTCCTCGTGAGTCAACCGCCAGGGCTGGCGCCGCCAGAGCCCCGCGGTTCGAGCCCCTGCCGCTTGCCGCACCTGCCGGCTGCCGACTGCCGACTGCCGGACCTCGACCACCGCGATCGAGGTCCGGCGACCTAACCCAATCGCGTGGCCGTCCCCGGGCGATCACCGAACGGTCAGATGGGGGGCACATCACGCCGAAACCACTGCCAGCCCACCCGCATCGCGCCGTTCGGTGATCGTTCAGCGATCGTTCGGTGATCGCGCTCCCTTTCTGCTACCGGCCCAGACGTTGGCGGAGCCCGGCCAGGAGTATTTCCATCCCGAACCGGTACTCCTCGTCATGATCACAGGTTGCAAGATCGGGAACGGCCGCGGCCAGCGCGGGGAAGCCGCCCGCCTGGAGCTCCTCGATCTGTCGCGCCCGCACCTCGGGTGATTGGGACCGCTCGACCAGCGAACTGCCGCCGCCGGCGAATTCGCGCAGGAGTGCCCCGGTATGAAGAGCGACGATGGCGCGTATCGCGTGGACGGAGGTGGCCTTGTCGAAGCCGGCGCCAGCCAGCAGGGCCACCCCGGTTTCGAACGCCCGGATAGCCACTTTCGAGCGCACCGGCCGGGTGGCCAGTAGAATGAAGGCAGCAGGATGAGCCAGCGCCACGCGGCGGAACTCATCGGCAATGGCGTGGACCCGGTCTTCCCATGGCCCGATCGTCGCCGGGGGTATATCGATTTCATCGAGTATGACCGTGGTCACCCCGTCGAGTACCGCGGCCTTGTTGGGAACGTGGTTGTACAGGGACATGGCCTCCACTCCGAGCACGCCAGCGAGACGGCGCATGCTGAGCGCGTCGACGCCGTCGCGATCGACGAGTCGGACAGCGGCATCGATGATCCGCTCACGACTGAGTGGCTGGCGGGTGCCGGCTCGGTTGCTCTTCGCCATGTTGGCTACTGTCCGTCCTCGGTTCACGGGACCTGTGGCTGCGCGAGACACGTGCCCGGCAGATCACCATCCGGTCATTCGGCGCGAACAAGGGGACCGGACGGGCCGGGTCGGAGCAGTTGAGAACTTACACGCGGCTGTTAATCCGGCGCCTGCGAACCCACCTCGCGATGACAGAGAGTCGCAATCTGGGTCGTCACGCCACGCAAGAGCGGGAGC
>NZ_CAUVXO010000057.1:13076-15712 GCF_963555865.1 Protofrankia sp. Cr1 | reverse complement strand
GAACTTCTCGTGCTAGCGGATGCGTTGGTAACGGGACGTCACCAACGCAACGACCGTTGCCCCTGGCAGCCCGCGCCTTCACTACCTGAAGTAGCTGCGGTGGAGCGATTCGTCGCCGTCCCAGTGGCCGGACACGGTGCCTGCCGGCAGAGCGCTCGTGGCCATGGCGGGTTTCTTTCTCTTCCTTGACTTACGGCGTAAGGGTGTCCTGGTACCGTGCCACGCCGACTGAACGTTGTCAACGCACGCAGCTTCTGGTGGGGCCGGCCGGTGGGCTATCCCGCGCATCTGCGGATCGGCAGGGGGGATCCGGGTCACGGCGGCGGAGAATTCGTTGGGTAATCGGTTGAACCCAGGATGGTATTACTGGTAATGCCGATGAATTGGCGGCGGGATCGGCACGGAGCGCAACATCGCCGGGGTCGCCGCGACATGACGCATGATCGACAGGTTCTGTCGACGGGGCGGTCGTCCGTGGTGTCCGGGCTTGCCGTCGGTCCCGTGGCTGCCCGGTCACCAGGCATCGAGCGCGTCCCGGTCGACAATGCGTCCCGGTCGGATTACCGGCCGAACATCATGCGCCATTGTTCGATGGTACGAGGCCGGAAAACGGTGTTGTTGCGCCGAACCGTCGACATTGGCGCCGACGGCTGTGCTGAATAGAGATGCCCGGGAAAGACGACCGGGTCGTCCGGGAGCGCGGCCAGCGCTCGCAGACTTGTGTACATGGCGTCGGGGTCACCGCCCGGAAAGTCGGTACGTCCACAGCCTTCCAGAAAAAGCGTGTCGCCTGCGACCAGTCGCCCGCCGTTCACCAGGAAACACTGGCTTCCGGGCGTGTGCCCGGGGGTGTGCAGCAGCCGGATGGCCACCGCGCCGACATCGACCACGTCGTCGTGGTCATGACTGACCAAGTCGGTGGCGCCGACCCCGGTGGTACGCCGCACCCATTCGGCTTCGTCGCGGTGTACGTGCACGGGAACCTGAACGCGGCCGAGCAGATCGTGCAGCCCGGGGAGGGAGAAACCGAGCATCTCGCCACCGACATGATCGGGATGATGGTGTGTGACCAGCACGCCGGTGAGCCGCATGCCGTCACCGGCAAGGGCCGCGAGGATGTCGTCGATCGCATACGCCGGATCGACGACGACCGCGTCCCGGGTTTCCTGATCGCCGATCAGGTACGTGAAGTTGACCATCTGAGTCGCGATCGGGTCGCCGAGGGCGTAGTCGCGCCCGGACAGCAGCTGACGGAAGTACAGACGGTTGACCATGGGCCCCAGGTTACGGCGGGCGCACCGTCGACGCTGCCGGGCGCTGCGCCGCGCTCGGTGTGGAGGATCAGAACATTCTCTCGATCAAAAACCCACATCGTTGCTATCAGTCACGGCTTGGAGATGTCACCATCGGTCGCTGTCAGCGTCGGCTACGTTGACCGTGGGTAGCGTGCGATCAACTGGGTGTGTGGTGGGCGGCCTGGCGGTGTCGAGTCGGCACCGAGTATGACAACTGCAATCTTGCGGACGCGAGGCGTTCGTCCGGGCATCACGTGGATGTCGTTCTCCGCTGCTTTGTTCCCTGTACCCGTCTCATCGTCAGAAAGGTCACCCATGACCTCCCGTCGCAAGGTCGTCGGATTAACTGCTGTGATTCTCGCGTTCGGCTGTGTTGCCGCCGGCGTGACCGCCACCGCGGCCAGCGCCAATTCCAATGACACCGATCGACACGACTCCCAGCATTACCCGCGGAGTTACGAGATCGGGCTCTTCGGCGACATGCCGTACGGTCCCAAGGGCCGGGCGCAGTATCCCAACGTCATCGCCGACATGAACTCCCAGAACCTGGAGTTCTCCGTATTCGACGGCGACATCAAGAACGGTAGTGAGCCGTGCTATGCAGATGTTGACGGTTCCGCGCAGCAGGCTGGTCAGCCGGATGTCTACAAATACTCCCTGAATCTGTTCAGCCAGTTCCGGGATCCGGTCGTCTACGTTCCCGGCGACAACGAGTGGACGGACTGTGACCGGCCGTCCACCGTGGGGCCGACGTTCGATTCGGTCGACCGTCTGAACTACCTCCGCCAGGTTTTCTTTCCGGACAACCGGAGCCTGGGGAGTCGTACCATCCGGCTGACGAGGCAGAGCCCGCAGTACCCGGAGAACGTGCGTTGGACGCGTGGCCCGGTGACCTACGTCGGCATCAACGTCCCCGGCAGCAACAACAACTACATTCCCGACGGTGATGTCAAGGACGGCCCGCAGGCCGAAGCCAACGCGGAGTATGCCGCGCGTAACGCTGCCAACCTAAAGTGGATCACCGATTCTTTTGCGGCGGCAAAGGCGAGCGGCTCGACAGCCGTCATGATTACTTTGCAGGCCGACATGTTTGGTGACAGTTCCACTACCCCGGGTGGAACGACTGTCGACCCGACCGATCATTTCGCCGACACCAAGGCCCTGCTGGCCCGCGCGGCGGTCGACTTCGGTAAGCCGGTTGTTCTGGTCAACGGTGACAGCCACTACTTCACGGTGGACAAGCCGCTCAGTGATGACGCGGGGAATGTGATCGAGAACTTCACCCGGGTGATGACGTTCGGTAGCTCGCTCAACCACTGGGTCAGCGCTACGGTCGACCCG
>NZ_CAUVXO010000057.1:9499-12854 GCF_963555865.1 Protofrankia sp. Cr1 | reverse complement strand
GGATCATGAAAACGCTGAGTGTGCCAGTAGTGTTCATCCATGGTCTGTGGCTGCACTCGACGAGCTGGCGGAACTGGACCGAGTTGTTCACAGAAGCCGGCTATGAGACGGCGACTCCCGAATGGCCAGGGGCCGGCGCCACGGTCGAAGAGGCCCGTGGGAACCCGGAAGCGCAGGCCGGCAAGGGACTGAGCGAGATCATCAGTCATCACGGCGAATTTCTGCAGACCTTCGCCGCCAAGCCGATCGTCATCGGCCACTCCTTCGGCGGTCTCATCGCGCAGAGCCTGCTCGGCCAGAATCTGGCCGCGGCCGCGATCGCGATCGATCCAGCGCAGATCCGAGGTGTTCTGCCGCTGCCCGTCGCTCAGCTCAAGTCCGTGTTCCCGGTCCTGCGGAATCCGTTGAATCTTACCAAGAGTTTCGTCCCGAACAAGCAGGAGTTCAGGTATGGATTCGGCAACGAGCTGAGCCGCGAGGAGTCCGACGAGCTGTATGACATGTGGACGATCCCGTCCCCGGCCCGCCCGTTGTTCGAAGCCGCGACCGCGAACGTCGCGCCGAATTCCCCGGCGAAGGTCGACGTGAAGAACTCGACCCGCGGTCCACTGCTCATCATCTCCGGCCGCCAGGATCACACGGCTCCCGATGCGGTCGCCCGCGCCACCGTCAAGTGCTACCGGCATTCGAGCGCGGTGACCGACCTCAAGCAGTTCGACCGTGGTCATTCCCTGACCGTCGACCATGGCTGGCGCGAGATTGCCCAGACCTCCCTGGACTGGCTTCGATCGCAGGGCCTGTAGGTACCGCCAGCTGGACTGCTCGACGGCTCTCGATGGGGCCTGCGCCGGGCGATACCCTGCCGACGTGGCAGCGAGTGCGGACGGGTTCGACGCGGTCGTCGTCGGCTCCGGTCCCAACGGGCTCACGGGCGCGGTCACGCTCGCCGAAGCCGGCTGGCGGGTGCTCGTCATCGAAGCCGCGCCGACCGCCGGCGGCGGGCTGCGCACCGAGGAGCTGACCCTGGCGGGGTTCCGACACGATGTGTGCGCCACCGTGCTGCCGCTGGCGCTGGCCTCGCCTGCGCTGCGTGCGCTGCCACTGGCGGTGGAGGGCCTGCGTTGGGCACATCCGCCGGTGCCACTCGCGCACCCGTTTGAGGACGCGCCGGCGGCGCTGCTGCACCGCGATGTCGTGCAGACGGACACCGATCTCGGGGCGCGGTCGGGGTGGAGCCGACTGCTCGCCCCGCTCGCCGCCGACGCGGACCGCCTCGCCACCGGCCTGCTCGCCCCGCTCGATCTGCCCCCGCCGGCCCCGGTCACGCTGGCCCGGTTCGGGGCCCGCGGGCTGTGGCCGGCGACGATGCTCGCCCAGCTGGCGCTGCGGGGCGATCGTGGCCGCGCGCTGCTCGCCGGCCTCGCCGCCCATTCCATGCTCGACCTGGGCCAACCCGTCACCGGCGGGTATGGGCTTTTCCTCGCGGTGCTGGCGCATGCTGTCGGCTGGCCACTGGCCGTCGGCGGGTCGCAGTCGCTCGCGGACGCCCTGATCGCACGGCTGCGCCGGCTCGGCGGGGAGCTGGTCATCGACAGCCCGGTGCGGTCCCTCGCCGAGCTGCCGCCGGCGGCAGCGGTGCTGCTCGACCTGACCCCACGCCAGGTGCTCACGGTCGCCGGCGACCGGCTGCCGGCCGGCTACCGGCGCGCGCTGGCCCGCTACCGGTACGGGCCGGGTGTGTTCAAGGTCGACTGGGCGTTGGACGGTCCGGTGCCGTGGCGGGACCCGTCGGTGGCCGGCGCCGCGACCGTGCACCTCGGGGGCACCCTCGCCGAGGTTGCCACGGCCGAACGGACGGTGGCCCGCGGCGGGCATCCCTCCCGCCCGTTCGTGCTGTTCGTACAGGCCGGTGTCGCGGATCCCTCCCGTGCCCCCGCCGGGCGGCATACCGCGTGGGCCTACTGCCATGTGCCGTCCGGTTCCACCGTTGACATGACCGATGCGATCGAAGCGCAGGTGGAGCGGTTCGCACCCGGGTTCCGGGACCGGGTGCTGGGTCGGCACACGATGTCACCGAAGGCGCTGGAGGCGCACAACGCCAACGAGATCGGCGGGGACATCGGCGGTGGCACCGCCGATCTGCGTCAGCTCATTGCCCGCCCGGTGCTCTCAAGCCGGCCGTGGGCCACACCACTGCCCGGGGTGTACCTGTGCTCGGCTGCGACACCGCCTGGTGGCGGTGTGCACGGGATGGGGGGTGCGCACGCCGCCCGTCTTGCTCTCCGTCATGCGGGAGGTGCGCTCAGTAGGAGCCCTGATGGTCGCTGAGCCCGGACTCGCCGCTGCTGCTGCTGAGGAATTTTCGGGCCGCGGCTTGGCCGTTCGCGAACAGTCGATCGCGGGTTTCCCGGTCGAGTGCGAAGTCGACGGGGGAGACGCCGGTGGTGTCGACGTAGATGGTCCGCCGGTTCACGCCCTCGCTGTCGAGGTGGTACCGGTTCCAGTCGCCGCGCAGTGTTGCCAGGCAGCGGAACGCAAGCCCGAGCGCGTTGCGGACCGGCTTGTCCCGGGTCACCGTCGGCTCACCGGACAGCTTGACTCCCCAGGTCGGCCAGCGCGGTTGCCTGCCGTCGGTACGGTCGAAAGCCGTGATCGGGAAATCCGCCAGCAGGCCGCCGTCGGCCCAGGTCGCAGTCCCGTTGCCGGTGTCGACCTGGACCGGCTTGAAGTAGAACGGGATCGACATCGACGCGCGGACGGCGTCGACGATCCGGGCCGCGCCGGCATCCCGGCCGTATCGGTCGTAGTCCCAGGGCAGCCGGACCAGCACCTGCCGGGACAGGTCGCTGACATGCACGACAAGGGAATACGACTGGTAGTCGGCAAGGGAGCCGTCGGGATCGTCGATGGCGAGGTGGCTGAAGGTGGTCACGCCCACCTTCTCCAACTCCGGGCCGAGCCAGTCGACCAGGTAGTCGCCTGTATGCATACCGTCGCGGACAAGGAGGTCCAGCCCCACACCGAGGCGACCGCCGATGCGCTGTGCGATGGAACGATCGGCGAAGCGGCTGTAGTCGAGGGTGTTCATCACCTCGACGAGTTCGTGAAGATCCCTGCCGGCCTTCTGGTAGGCCGCGACGAGCGACGCCACAACGGCGCCGGCGCTCGTGCCGGCGATCCGCGGAAAGGAGTAACCCGCGTCGACAAGGGTGAGCACCGCGCCGACCAGGCCGATGCCCTTGACCCCGCCGGCGTCGAGCACCAGATCAGCCTTGCGTTCCTGTTCCGAGCCAGTCACGGCCGTCCCTCCCGAATTGCCCTGTACCTGTGGAAAGGGTAGGGCAGGCAGGCTGCC
>NZ_CAUVXO010000057.1:7996-8853 GCF_963555865.1 Protofrankia sp. Cr1 | reverse complement strand
GCCGGTGAGGTGCGCTGCTCAGGAGAGGCCCGGCCGTTGACGCCACCCACCGGCACCGTGGGAGTCCGCAGGGCAACCGTGCCGTCCCTATTGTGACAGTACCTCCGCTGTTCCCTTCCGTATTGTTCGACCCGCGTTCTGCGAGCATTGGCTGGTTGGCGATACTGGTCCGTGTGACGACCCGCAAGCCGACCGGCGAGATCACCGTCGGCGCCGACGGTGCGTCCAGGCAACCGTTCGCCCACCTGAGCGCGCCGAACGCGTCCTTTTATCGGGATGTGTTGATGACGTTCGCGCGGGCGAGAGACCGGTTCATCGTGCACATGCGTCCCGAGGACGTGAGCGCGGATCTGGGCCGGCCGGGGGATGGCGAGCCGGTGGTCGCGGCGTTGGAGAAGCTGGTCGAGTGGGGAAACCTGCGGTCCGATCCGGATACCGGCCGGGTGACCAGTGTGGAGGACTTCCATCGGGCCAGGTATCTGTACCAGCTGACCACCGCCGGGCAGGCGGCCGAGGAGGCGATCGCCGTCTACGAGGAGGCGATCGGACGCAGGGGTGTCCTCCAGTCGGTGGCGCTGGAGGATATTGCCGCGCAGCTGCGCGCACTGGCCGAGTTGGTCACGGCAGACGAGGCTCGGCTTGACCCGGCGAAGGTGCATCTGTTGTTGCTGGCGTTGGCCGAGCGCTTCACCGGGCTCGCCGACAATGCACAGGCATTCATGGCGTCGCTGCGTCGGGTGATTGATTTTGCCGATGGTGACGTGGTCGCGTTCGTCGCCTATAAACAGCGTCTCATCGACTATATCAACAGGTTCATCGCAGATCTGGCCAACCGGGGCGCGGAGATCGCCACCCTG
>NZ_CAUVXO010000057.1:6650-7737 GCF_963555865.1 Protofrankia sp. Cr1 | reverse complement strand
GACATCGTGGCTACTTCGGCCGGGGCGGATACCTCCGCCGCAGCGGACACAGCGGCCGCGTACGACACCGCGATCAGGATGGCCGTCGATGCCTGGCGCAACCGGTGGCGCGGCCTGCGGGACTGGTTCCTGTCCGCCGACTCGCGCCATCCGTCGCAGGCCCGGTTGCTGCGCGGTGCAGCCATCACCGCGATCACCCAGCTTATCGACACCGTGGCTGCGCTCAACGAGCGCCGGTCCGGGCGGTCGGACCGATCGGCGGACTTCCGGGCACTGGCCCGCTGGTTCGCGCAGGCACCGGACGACGCCGGCGCCCACCGGCTGTGGCGGGCCGCGTTCGGCCTGACCCCGGCCCGGCATCTGACGGTCACCCAGGAGACGGTGGCGGCGTGGCAGGAGCACGAGCCGGCGCCGAGCACGCCGTGGCGCCAAGCGCCGCCCGTGCGCATCAGCCCGCAGTTGCGCAAGACCGGTTCCTATGAGCGGCGCGGCCAGCCCAACCGGGTCGCTGACCGCGCTGAGCAGCGCCGGTTCCTCGCCGAGCAGGCCGCGCGGGAAGCCGAACAGGTCGCGGCGGCCCGCGAACGCCTCGCCACCGTGCGACCGGTCCTGCTCTCCGAGCTCGGGGTACTCGACCGCCAGGCGTTCCGGCTGTTCCTCGGCGTGCTGTCAGACGCACTCTCGGCGCGGTTGCCGGGCGACTCAGAGGTGAATACCACCACCAGTGACGGCACCATGGAGATACGGTTGTCCCTTGTTCCCGACGGCGGTGTCGTGCGGATCGAGACCGCCGACGGTGTGCTGCACGGTCCGCAACATTTCGTTGAGATCATTGATCTGACCGCGATGCGGCGCCGGGTAGAGGTGGCGGTGTGAGAGTGGACGCCTTCGCCGATGAGGGCACAGCGCAGCGACGTAAGGCGCTGCGCATGTTGCTGGCCAAGCCGCTGCTCACCGCGGGCGCGGACGACGACGCGCTGCGGTTGATCCGCCAGCATGCGTCCGAGCTGCGCGAATGGCTAGCCGCCGAGACCGGCTGGCGACTGGTTGTGGACGCCGAGTCGGCGCGGCTGTTCAAGACGGCACC
>NZ_CAUVXO010000057.1:5399-6045 GCF_963555865.1 Protofrankia sp. Cr1 | reverse complement strand
CTGGACGGCACGCATCCGGCCAGGGACGGTCGCGGCAGGGCGCCTTCGGACGGCGCCGTTACGTGCTGCTCTGCCTCGCGCTGTCGGTGCTGGAGACGGCTGACGCGCAGATCACCCTTGGTCGGCTCGCGGAGGGGATCATCGTCGCGGCCAGCGAACCGGAGCTGGCGGACGCCGGCATCGCGTTCACCCTCAGCCGCCGGGACGAACGCTCCGACCTGGTCGCGGTGGTCCGGCTGCTGCTCACCCTCGGGGTGCTGGAACGGGTCGCCGGCGACGAGGACGCCTACCTGACCGCTACCGGCGACGTGCTCTACGACGTGCGTCGCCGGATTCTGGCGGCGATGCTCACCGGCGCCCGGGGCCCGTCCACGATCGACGCCACCGACTTCGAACGGCGGTTGGCCGAGCTGACCTATGAGCCGGTCGCCGACACCGACGATCTGCGTAATCGGGCGCTGCGCCACCGGCTGACCCGCCGGTTGCTGGATGATCCGGTCGTCTACTACGACGAACTCGCCGAGGACGAGCGCGTCTATCTGGTGAGCCAACGCCATGCGATCACGCGGCGGATCGAGGAGGCCACCGGCCTGATTGCCGAGATGCGCGCCGAGGGCATCGCGATGGTCGACCCCGATGACGAGCT
>NZ_CAUVXO010000057.1:934-5091 GCF_963555865.1 Protofrankia sp. Cr1 | reverse complement strand
GCTGCCGATACCGCGTCGGGAGCGCTGGCAACCGCTGCGTGCCGGTCTGGTGGACCTGTTCTATTACGACGTCGAGGAGTTCCACTTCCACGACGGCCGGTTGCTCCTGCGCGGCAACAACGGCACCGGCAAGTCGAAGGTGCCGCGTTGACCCTGCCGTTCCTGCTCGACGGTGAGCTGGCCGCGCACCGGGTCGAACCCGACGGCGACCGCAACAAGCGGATGGAGTGGAACCTGCTGCTCGGCGGCAGGCATCCGCATCCCGAGCGGTTGGGTTACACCTGGCTGGAGTTCGGCCGGCTGCGCGCGGATGGCGTGGCCGAATACCGCACGATCGGTGCCGGCCTCAAGGCGGTGGCCGGGCGTGGCATCGCGCGGCACTGGTTTTTCGTCACCGGGCAGCGGATCGGCCCGGAACTGTCACTGATCGGCCCGACCCGGGTGGCGCTGACCCGGGACAAACTCAAAGACGCCGTCGACGGGTCCGGCATGGTGTACGACACGGCGTCGGACTACCGCCGGGCCGTGGATGAGGCGCTGTTCGGGCTCGGCGGGCACCGGTACCAGGCGCTGGTCAATCTGTTGATCCAGCTGCGGCAGCCGCAGTTGTCCAAGAAGCCCGACGAGAAGCTGCTCTCCCGCGCGCTCACCGAGGCGTTGCCGCCGCTGGACCCCGCGTTGGTGACCACCGTGGCCGAGGCTTTCCGCGGGCTGGACGAGGAACGCGAGGCGCTGCGCGGTCTCGCCGAGGCCAAGACCGCGGCGGACGCCTTTCTGACCCGCTATCGCCGCTATGCCGCCGTCGCCGCCAAGCGCCGCGCCGCCGCGACAGGCCAACAGCCGTTACGAGCAGCTCGGCCGGGAACTGGGTGAGGCCGACGCGGCGCACCGCGGCGCGACGCAGGCGCTTGTCGCCACGCACCAACGGCTGGAAGAGCTGGCCGACGCCAGGGCCGCGTTGACGGCGCGGCGCACCGCCTTGCAGGACAGCCCGGAGATGCGTGACGCCGAGGCGTTGCGGACCGCGGGCGAGGATGCCGACCGCCTCGGCCGGTTCGCGGCGGAGCGGAGGACCGAGAGCGCCGCCGCCGACGACATCGTCGGGCAGCGGGAAACCCAGCTCGTCGCCGCCCGGCGGACCGCCGAGGCGGATGCGGCGGCCTGCCAGGCCGTGCGGACCACCGCAGCCCGCGCCGCCGAGGCCGCCGGGGTCACCGACCGGCACGCCGCGGTCCTGGCCGACCTCGACAGGGATCAGCCGCCGTACCCGATCGCCACCCGGGCGGGTGCCGCGCTGATCGAACGGCAGGCCGGCGCCGTGGCCAGCCTGAACACACTGCTGGCGGCGGCGGCGACCGCGGCGACCGCCGAGGCGGCGCTGCGCGCGGCCCGCGACGAGCTGGAACGGATCATCGGTGAGCAGCAGGCCGCCGCGGAGCGGATCGCCGCGGCCGAGGACCTCACCGTGGCGCACAGCGCCGAGCTTCTCGCCGCGTGCGCACGCTACCTGGCCGGCACGGCGTACCTGCGGGTGGCCGACGCCGACGGGCTGCTCGCCGTCATGGAAGCATGGGTGGAAACCCTTGACGGCCCCAACCCGGTGACAGCGGCCGTCGACGAGGCGGCCCGGGCCGCCACCGCCGAACTCGCTCGCCGCCAAGCCGACATCGACGCCGAGCGCGCGGGCGTCGACCGGGAGCGCGAACAGCTCGAGGCCGAGATCGCACGGCTGGAAGCCGGCGGCCACGACGCGCCGCCGATTCCCTACACCCGCGACAGCCAGACCCGCGACGGCCGGGCCGGCGCCGCGCTGTGGAAGGTTGTCGACTTCGCCGCCGACGTGCCCGACGAGCATCGGGCCGGCATCGAGGCGGCGTTGGAGGCGGCCGGGATCCTTGACGCGTGGCTCGCCCCGGACGGTCGCCTACACGACACCGTGACCGACGACGTCCTGCTCGCCCCGGGTCGGCCGGCGCCGGCCGGCGGGCTCACCGCCATGCTCGCCCCGGCGATCGACCGCGCCGATGCCGGCGCGGCCATGCTCGCCGACACCGCGGTCAGCGCCCTGCTGGCGACGATCGGTCTGGGTGGCGGCGCCAGGACATCGGGTGATGGATCCGGAGCATCGGGTGATGGATCCGGAGCATCGGGTGAGGACTCCGGGACTCTGGCTGACGGTGGCGGAACGTGGGTAGCCGTCGACGGCCGGTTCGGCAACGGGGTGTTGACCGGCTCCTGGCACAAGGACGCCGCCGGCTACATCGGGGAGGGTGCCCGAGAGGCGGCCAGGCGCGTCCGCCTGGAGCAGCTGCGGACGGAGCTGGCCCGGATCGAGCAACGGCTGCGCGAGCTCGCGGCGACCGCGGCCGAACTGAGTGGGCGCCAGCGTTTCCTGGCCGCCGAGCACCGAGCGCAGCCGGCCGACCGGGAGCTGCGTGAGGCTCACGTCAAACTCGCCGGCGAGCACGAGGTCAGGCGACGTGTCGACGCGCGGCACGCCGAGGCGGTCACGATCGTGGCCGGCCGGGAGGCCCACGCGCACACGGCGCGGGCCGCCGCCGGCGAGTTCGCCGCCGATGTCGGTCTGCCCGCAGACGCCGTCGCGCTTGACGCCGTCCGGGCGGCGGTGGGCGACTACCGGGTGGCCCTGGCCGGGCTGTGGCCGGCGGCGCAGGCGTTGGACCGGGCGCGCCGCGCCGCCGCCGATGCCGAACGGGAGGTCGATCTTGCGGTGGAACGCCGCGAACGGGCCGGGGCGGCGGCGACCCTGGCGCGCGCCCAGGCCGACGTCGCGGCCGAACGTCACCGGGTCCTGGTCGAGACGGCGGGCGCCGGCGTCGAGGAGCTGTACCGCACGCTCGCCGCGGTCGCCGCCGAACTGGTCCGGTGCGACGAGGACGAGAAGGCGGCCCGCGTCGCGGAAGGTGCGGCACGAGATGCGCGCGGCAAGGCCGAGGGCCGGCGTGAAACCCTCCAGGGATCGATCGCCACCGCCGCCGCCGAACGTGACCATGCAGTTGAGGAGCTGCGAGCCTTCGCCGCCACCGGCCTGCTGGCCATCGCCGTGCCCGAACTGGAGACCCCGGACCCGAGCGAGCCGTGGGCGCCGACACCGGCCGTCATGCTCGCGCGTGCCGTCAACGCCGCACTGGACGGGGTCGACGACGCCGACCGTCGCTGGGAGCTGGTGCAACAGCGGGTCTCGACCGAACACAAGGTGCTCACCGACGCGTTGTCCCGCCACGGCCATTCGGTTGGGATGACCGTACGCGACGGCATCATCGTGGTGGACGTGCTGTTCCAGGGCCGCAAGCAGGACATTCCGACCCTGGTGGCCGCGCTGGAGACCGAGACCGAGCAGCGGGCGACGCTGCTGTCCGCGAAGGAACGCGAGATCCTGGAGAACCACCTCGTCAACGAGGTGGCGGGCACCCTCCAGGAACTGATCACCGGCGCGGAGGAGCAGGTCAAGGCCATCAACGGGGATCTGGCGGAGCGGCCCACATCGACCGGGATGCGGCTGCGGCTGCAGTGGCGGGCCGCCCGCGGGGCACCCGTCGGGCTGGACCGGGTGCGTGACCGGCTGCTGCGCCAGACCGCCGACGCCTGGAGCGCGGCGGACCGGGCAGCGGTGGGAGCCTTCCTCCAGGAGGAGATCAACCGGGAGCATGCCGCGGACACATCCGGCGGCTGGGCCGAACAGTTGACCCGCGCGCTGGACTACCGGACGTGGCACGAGTTCGCCATCCAGCGCTATCAGGACGGCCAGTGGCGGGCGGCCACCGGGCCGGCCTCCGGTGGCGAGCGGGTGCTGGCCGCGTCGGTGCCCCTGTTCGCCGCCGCGTCGTCGTTCTACACCTCTTCGGGTAACCCGAATGCCCCGCGCCTGGTCGCACTGGACGAGGCGTTCGCCGGGGTGGACGACGACTCGCGCGCCAAGTGCCTCGGGCTGCTCGCCGCGTTCGACCTGGATGTGGTGATGACCAGCGAACGGGAGTGGGGCTGCTACCCGCAGGTCCCGGGTCTGGCGATCGCGCAGCTCGCCCGTAGGGACGGCATCGACGCCGTGCTCGTCACGCCGTGGCGCTGGGACGGGAGTGAGCGGGTGCGGGTCGAACGCCCGGTGCCCTACCTTCCCGAACCGACGCCGACGCCGA
>NZ_CAUVXO010000057.1:0-518 GCF_963555865.1 Protofrankia sp. Cr1 | reverse complement strand
TCGAGTGAGTAGTCGAGTGAGTAGTTGAGTGAGTGGTCGGTTGGGTGAGATGGGCGGAGATCGACCCGAGGACGTCGGGCGCCTGCAACGGCTGCTCGGTGGCGAGCACACCGCGTGGTTGCTGGACCGGGCGCGGCACAGGATGGAGCACGGCAGGCCGCTGACCGGTTCGGTCACCCTCACCAACGCCAGCGGAGACCAGCGGCGGGCGGTCGAACGGCTGCTGGGCCGGCGGGCCGGGACGGGCGTGTCACTGACGGTGTCGCTGGACGAGGTCGACACGGTGCTGCGCACCAGCGGCGCCGCGCCGGACGGCCTGGGCGGCGCCGTGCGGCTCCTGCTCGGTGAGGTCGGCGACCGGGTGGCGCAGGCCGCGGCGGACGCGGCGGCGTGGGCGGACGCGCACGCGCCACTGGACGCACTCGTCGTGCGGCGCCCCGAGCTCGCCACCTGGCGGTCGTGGCTGGACGCCACCGGTATGCTGCGCCGGCTGGCCACGAGCCCCGACGCGGCGGCGG
>NZ_CAUVXO010000056.1:13273-20650 GCF_963555865.1 Protofrankia sp. Cr1 | reverse complement strand
GACCCCGCCTGGCAGGCCGACTACCAGGCCACCCGCCCCAGGGTCGAACGCAAGATCAGCCATTTGATGCGCCGACGACACGGCGGGCGCTGCGCCCGGGTCCGCTACTTTAGGTCATCTGTCGGAGGGTCATGAGCATTGTTACGCACCGTCAGCTACCGAGAGAAACGCCAGCCACCTAGGGCGCGAGGGCCGCTTGTGCCCGCTCGTGCGGCTGGCGGGTTGTGAACGCCGCCAGCAGGTAGCGCACGAGGCTGCTGGTGGGTCGCGCGGGAGCAGGGTTGGCTAGGCCACCTTCGATGGTGGCCACGACCGCGTCCGCGGCGATTTCCCGGTCGGGTTCGGCCACCCGGTCTGTGACCGTGGCCAGCGCGAGGTCGTGAAGCCAGGCGTGCAGTCGTTCGTGATACTCCATGACCGCGGCTGAGTGTGGCGCTCGTTCGGCCACGCACGGGTGCAGGGACCGTCGGCGTTCGACCGAGTCGAGGGCGGCGAACAACTTCGCGGCCGGGTCGCCGGTGAACGTGTCGATCCGGTCGACCTCACCGTCGAGGAGCCTGTTGAGGACCGCGGCGAACGCGTGGTCCTTCGACCGGAAGTACCAGTAGACCGAACCCGGTTCGATGCCTGCGGCCCGTGCGATTTCGGCGATGGATGTGGCGGCGAAGCCCCGGGCGAGGAACTGCTGTTCAGCGACGGCCAGCAGCGCGTCAATCCGCTCCTCGCGCGGAACTTCCTGGCGGTTACGCGGCACCTGATCAGCTTAACGACCCCGGGCCCCGCGGGTCGCGGGAAGGCGGGTTGCCCGGGTCTACTGATCGTGCCTGAACGTAGTGGATGATCTTATTGTCTTCTATCTCTTGATTCTCCTTCGAGAGAGTGGTGAGACTGAGGGCGTGCGCCGACCGGCGCACCGGATCAGCGCACCGGATCAGCGAGTGGTGCCAGGCGACCGCACGTCCGCCACGGCGTTTGTCGGCGGCCCCGACATCCCGCACCCGGTGCTGAAGCAGCGGAAGGACGGTCCATGCCTGAGAACATCAAGAAGCCGCCGATCGTGATGAAGCCGGTGATCGCATTGAAGCCGGTTCCGATCGTGATGAGGCACAGCCTCGACGCTGTCACCGCAACCCTGGCCCGGGCGTTGGCTGGCGCGCGCCATCCGCAGGTGGAGGCCGCCAGGCGGTCTGAGCTGCGCCAGCGGGCGGGCCGGTCCCCGACGCAGCGCGACGCCGCGTCAAAGCGTTGCGACCAACTCGCCGCCCGGTGCCGTACCTACCACACCCTTGGCGTCGTTGGTGGGTTCCGCGCAAGCAGCCCACCGTGTCCGGGTCGGACGGGATGACCGGCTGACCCGGGGTCTCCTGGCGCCTGCGGGCCGGCGGACGCTGTCGACGGCGCCGACCGCAGGAGACCGACAGATGATTATTGGGGTTCGGGTGAGCAAATGACGAAATCATGGAAGTCGGACAGCGGTTCGGACAGCGGTCCGGACAGCGGTGGCGCGCGTGAGTCCGCACGGCCGGTGCCGGCCACCATGCCGGCCACCATGGCGGACCCGCTGGTGCCCGGTGCTGCGGCCCTGCGCCGTGCGCTGCGGCGGGCCCGTGACGGCGTGGTCCTCGACGCGGTGGAGGCGGCCGTCCTGATGGCCGCCCGCGGGGAGGATCTCGCTGACCTGTCCCGGTCGGCCGCGCGGGTCCGTGACGCGGGCCTGCGCTCCGCCGGGCGTCCGGACACGATCACTTACTCGCCCAAGGTGTTCATCCCGCTGACCCGGTTGTGTCGGGACAGGTGTCACTACTGCACCTTCGCGACCGTCCCGCAGCGGTTGCCCGCTCCCTTCCTGACCCTCGACGAGGTCGTCGACATCGCCCGCCGGGGTGCGGCGGCCGGCTGCGCGGAGGCGTTGTTCACGCTGGGTGATCGTCCGGAGGACCGCTGGCCCGCTGCACGCGACTGGTTGGATTCCCATGGCTATGACTCGACCCTGGGATACCTGCGGGCCGCGGCCATCGCCGTCCTGGAGGAGACAGGGCTGTTGCCGCACCTGAACCCGGGTGTCCTGTCCTGGGCGGAGCTGGCGCGGCTCAAGCCGGTCGCGCCGTCCATGGGCATGATGCTGGAGACGACCGCGGCCCGGCTGTGGTCGACGCCGGGCGGACCGCACTACGGCTCACCCGACAAGGAGCCGGCGCGCCGACTGCGGGTGCTGGAAGACGCCGGTCGCCTGGCTGTGCCGTTCACCACCGGCCTGCTGCTGGGGATCGGCGAGACTCGCGTGGAACGGGCCGAGACCCTGTTTGCGATCCGGGGTGTGGCCCGACGCTACCGCGGCATCCAGGAGGTGATCGTCCAGAACTTCCGGGCCAAGGACGACACGGCGATGCGGGGCGAGCCGGACGTCGGTGCACAGGAACTTGCGGCCGCGGTCGCGGTCGCCCGGCTCGTTCTCGGGCCGTCCGTCCGCATCCAGGCACCGCCGAACCTGGTCGACGTCGACGAATGCGCGCTGTTGCTGGCCGCGGGCATAGACGACTGGGGTGGGGTGTCGCCGGTCACACCGGACCACGTCAATCCCGAACGCCCCTGGCCGGCGGTTGAGACGCTGGCCACGCTCACGCGGGCGGCGGGCTTCGCGCTGCGGCCGCGGCTGACCGCCTACCCGCCATATCTCGACGAACCCTGGCTGGACCCGCGGCTGCGATCCCATGTCGACGCCCTGGCCGGTCCGGATGGTCTGTTGCGGGCCGGAGCCGCCGCGGTCGGCCGTCCATGGCAGGAACCCGACGGCGGCCTCGCCGACGGCGGCCGGGTCGATCTGCACGCGGCCATCGACGTCACCGGCCGCCAGGCCGACCGCCGAGCGGACTTCGCCTCGGTGTACGGCGACTGGGACATCCTGCGCGAGCAGGTCAGCGCAGCCGGCACGGGTGCTGACGGGGTCGTCGGCACGGGGGCGCGTGCGCGTGCGGGGGCGCCGGTGCGTCTGGACGACGCGGAGCGGACCGCGCTGCGCCACGCCAGCGGTGACCCGGCGGGGATCAGCGACGCGGACGCCCTGGTGCTGTTCGGCGCGGCCGGCACGGCCCTGGAGGAGCTCTGCCGGCTCGCGGACGACCTGCGCCGGGACACGGTCGGTGAGGACGTGACCTACGTCGTCAACCGGAACATCAATTTTACGAATGTCTGCTACACGGGGTGCCGGTTCTGCGCGTTCGCACAGCGGCGCAACGACGTCGACGCCTACACCCTGTCCCAGCAGGAGGTCGGTGTCCGGGCCGAACAGGCGTGGGCGGTGGGCGCGACCGAGATCTGCATGCAGGGCGGCATCCACCCGGACCTGCCGGGGACCGCGTACTTCGAGCTGGCCCGCGAGATCAAGCGGCGGGTGCCCGGTCTCCACCTGCACGCCTACTCTCCGATGGAGGTCGTCAACGGCGTCACCCGGACCGGTCTGTCCATCCGCGACTGGCTGACTGCCGCTCGTGAGGCCGGTGTCGACTCGATCCCCGGAACGGCCGCGGAGATCCTCGACGACGACGTGCGATGGGTGCTGACCAAGGGCAAGCTGCCGACCTCGACCTGGGTGGAGATCATCACAACCGCGCATGAGGTGGGCCTGCCCTCCTCGGCCACGATGATGTACGGGCACGTGGACACACCGACGCAGTGGGTGGCTCACCTGCGGCTGCTGCGCCGCATCCAGGAGCGTACCGGGGGGTTCACCGAGTTCGTGGCGCTGCCGTTCGTCCACCACAGTTCGCCGATCTATCTGGCCGGCGTGGCCAGGCCCGGTCCCACCGTCGGTGAGAACCGGGCGGTGCACGCGATGGCCCGGCTGTTGTTGCACGGCGCGATCGACAACATCCAGTGTTCGTGGGTGAAGCTCGGTCCGGACGGCTGTCAGCAGGTCCTCTGTGGCGGGGTCAACGATGTCGGTGGAACCCTCATGGAGGAAACGATCAGCCGCATGGCGGGTTCCGAGCACGGGTCGGCCCGATCCATCGCCGAGCTGGAGGCTATGGCAGCCGAGGCGGGCCGGCCTGCACGCCAGCGCACCACGACCTACGGAGCCGTCGGCGCGGAGCGGTTCGCCGCGGCCCGCCGGGATGTCGTGGCCGAGCCATCCGCCGCCGCCGGCAGGGTACTTCCGATCATCTCCTGACGGGTCCTGGGTCCCGACTTCGTCGTGCCGGTGAGTTGATCGACTGTCTTGCCGGACAATGGTTCCAAAGCTGGGGTCTACCGTCGGGATGCCGGGCCGGGCCGGGCCGGGATCGCCGCTCGCGGGTCGTTGCACCGGCGGCGACGGCCTGCGTTCAGCTCCGGTGTCCCGGTGTCCCGGTGTCCCGGTGTCCCGGTGTCCCGGTGTCCCGGTGTGGGTGGCCGGTCGCTGAGCTCGTCGGTCGGCGCCTCGGTAGCGCCGTGTCCACAGAAGTCCGGTGGATGGGAGGAGATGTCATGAGAAGGACAATTCATGACGGATTTATGCAATTCCGGACGGTAAGATGGGCTGGTCAGGGGGTGCGAGGGGCTGATGTGTGTCGCTCAGGGCTGCGAACAGGGACCCTCTGTAATGACATCTTGCTACCGTGAGCTATTGTCTGATCGCTGGTTGTAGAAGATGTTGCGCTGGTGGGGTTGACGTCGCCGAGTTCGGCGCGTGTAATTACCGGCGTGTCATTTCCCCCGCCGGTGGGGAAAGTGCGATAAAGCGCTTGCCCCACCGGTGTGGACACCAGTCACCTGCGCGCCGGCGCCCGGGGGGTGGCCGACCGCACCGCGACGGGTCTGGAGGAGTCCACATGGAACGCACCGACGCGGGCGCCCACATCGTCCTCGCCGAAACGCACCGGTCACGTACCGGGTTGTCCGCCGGGGCGGCCGTTGACCGGTGGCCAGGGCAGGCCGACCCCGGTCACCAGGCCGGTGGGGAGCTGATCGCTGTCGAATTTGATCTAAATGCGGCCTACGACGACGAACCTGCCGAGTCGGCGCATGCCGATGACGCGGCAACCGTCGAGCATCGTGATCATAGCTCGGCTGATGTCATCAAGATCGGCATGGACGACGTCTTCGCGGACCCACCGGAGTGGCAGGAGCGCGCACTGTGCGCCCAAACCGATCCGGAGGCGTTCTTTCCGGAGAAGGGCGGCTCGACCCGCGAGGCCAAGCGCATCTGCTCGGGCTGCGAGGTCAGGGACGAGTGCCTCGAATACGCGCTCGAAAAGGATGAACGGTTCGGGATCTGGGGTGGGATGTCCGAGCGGGAACGGCGCCGGTTGCGCCGCCGGGCGGTCTGAGCGTCCCGCCGCGGAAGCTGGCTGGAAGCCATCCGGCGCGTGGTGACCGCTCGGTCGCATGCAACGGGCGCCGCACCGACGGCCGGGCCGAGTCCGTCCGTGCCGGGTCGTGGCCCGGACCGCACTGCGGTCGGCCTGGATGCGGTCAATCTTGATGCCGTCGATGTGGTCGCGCTTGTGGTGATGTCGGCGCCGGGACCGGCACCGTCACGCAGCGCGCTGCGCGGGCAGACCCGCGTGCCGGACCAGGTGATCATGGTGGAGGTGGGCGGGGACGATTCGCCGGGGCGCACCTACGGTTCCATGGTTACCGAGGCTCTCGCGATGGCGGGCACGGCGCCAGCCGAGGGATTTCTGTGGTTGCTACCCGCTGATGCGGTGCCGGCCCCCGACGCGCTGGAGCGGTTGCTGACCTATGCCCTGCTGGACCCGGGCGCCGCCGTGATCGGCCCGCACGTACTCGACCGGGTGGACCGCCGGGTGGAAGTCGACGACGCAGGGCACGACACCGTCCGGGACGTCCTCGCGGTCTCACTGACGGGCGCGCTTGTCAGCGCCCGAGCATGGCATCTCCTCGGCGGGCTCGACCCTGAGCTGCCTACCGCGTTCGACATCGACTTCTGCTGGCGGGCGTGGCGCGCAGGGATGCGGGTGGTGGTTTTTCCGCCCGCCACGATCCGCCGTGCGCCGGCCGTCGGCGGCGAACGGGACCCATGCCTCGACCGGCTCGACCACCGGACAGTCCGGCGGGACGAGCTGCGGGTTCGGCTGGCCAACATCGGGGCGGCGCGGGTTGTGCCGGCGTGGCTGTGGCTGGTACCCGGCGGGCTCGCGCGAGGTGCCGGGGCTGCCGCCCGGGGCCGGGCCCGGCGTGGGCGTGCTGAGGTGGCCGCGGCTGTGGAGGTGTTCAGCCGTCCTGGTTGGCTGCGCCACGCGCGCCGCCGTCGGGCAGCGTGCGCCCGGGTGCCCGCGCGTGCCCTGCGTCCGCTGTTCACCGCCCGGGGCAGCCGGTTGCGCGCGGTCTGGGAGCCGCTGTCCGGTCTTTGTGCCCGTCTTGGATGGGCGGGGCAGCGTGAATGGGCGGGGCAGCGTGGCCGGGCGGGGCAGCGTGGCCGGGCAACCGGGCCGGGGCTGGTCCTGGCCGCAGCGCTCGCTGTCGTGACGATGTGCGCCGCACGTTTCCTGGCGGGTCCCGGCTGGGGCCCGGGGACGGCGGGCTTCGGGATGCCCGGGGTTGCCGCGCCGCTCCCGCTGCCCGATGGTGCCGGCGACCTGTGGTCGGCCGTGCTGTCCGGTTGGCGGCCCGGTGGGCACGGTAATCCCGGTGTTCCCGGTATTTTCCAGTCGACGGTGCATGGCACGCTGCCGGCCGCGCCGTGGCTGGTGGTGCTGGCCCTCCTCGCGACTGTGCTCGGCGGCAAACCGTGGCTCGCCGCCGATGTCGTCCTGCTCGCCGGACCGATGCTTGCGGGCCTCGCCGCCTATGTCGCGGCTGGGCACCTCCGGCGCGGCCCGGGCGGGCCGCTCACCGGCCAGCGGGCGTCGACGGGCCGATGGGCGGGTGATCATTGCCGGGTTCGAGCGGTCATCGCGGCGGGATATGCGCTCGGCCCACCCATGACCTGGGCGGTTGCCGTCGGGCGGGTGGATGTCGTCCTTGCGCTGTTAACGGTCCCGGGTGTACTCGCGGCCGCGGTGCCGGTGGTGGCGGGTCCGGCGCCGCCCGGGTCTGCGAGCAACCTGGGATGCGGCTGGCCCGCCGCTCGTGGCCTTGCGGTGCGGCTGCTCATCGCGGTCATGTGCTCGCCGTCGCTGTTCGTGTCCGCCGTGGTCGGCCTTGCCGGTGGAACCCTGGTGCTGCGTCGCGCCCGCCGACTGCTGTTCGTGCTCGTCCCGGCCGCCGTGGCGGCGGTCGGGCTGTGGCCCTGGCGCAGGGCGGTGATGGACGATCCCGGTGCGCTGTTCACGGCGGGAACCCTCGGCATGCGTGACCCCGCATCGGGCTGGCTTGGCGGGTCCATCCCGGCTTCGGCGCAGGCCTCCTCCGATCTGACCTCCTCCGATCTGACCG
>NZ_CAUVXO010000056.1:9018-12818 GCF_963555865.1 Protofrankia sp. Cr1 | reverse complement strand
TCGCGCTGCTCGTACCCGCCGCGCTCGCGGGCGTCATCGGGGTTGTCCGGGCCGACACCCGACGGCCGGTGCTCGCGGCCTGGGGCGTTGTCCTGATCGGCTTGGTCGGTGCCGCTGTGGAGCGGCACCTGTGCGGCGCCGACCGTGACGACGTGGCGGGCGCGCAACTCGGGGTTGTCGTCGCCGGGTTGCTCCTTGCCGCGACGCTCGCGGCGTCGGGAGCGCGTGCGGCGCTGCGGCGTCATCCCTTCGGCTGGCGGCAGTTCGTGGCCGTGGCCGTCGGTGGAGCAGTGGTTGCGAGTCCGGTTGCCGGCGGCTTCGCGTTCCTGTGGGGCGGTGAGGTCGCGCGCGGTGCCGCCGCACGTGACAGCGGCGTGGTGGCGTCCGCGGTCGCGGTCGCGACGGCTGCCGGGCGGACTGCCGGCGTCCTGATACTGCGTCAGTCGTCCCAGGGCTCCCCGGTCGCCTACACCTTGACCGGCGCCCGCGGCCCCCGCCTCGCCGACCCCGCCGGGACGACGCGGATCATCCCGACGGTCCCGACCGGGCACACCGTCGACGACAGCACGGTCGAGGCGATTGTCGGTGATCTGACGGTGGGGGGGAGCTGGGGCGCAGGTGAGCTCGCGGCTCTGGCCGTGCGAGCGGTCGTCGTCCCGTTTCCGGATGCGCCACCGTCGTTGACCGCCGTACTCGACGCGGTACCGGGGCTCGTGCGCGAACAGGTGCTCGCAGACGCCATGGTCTGGCGCGTGGTTCCGGCAGGGCCGGTGAACCTGCCCGCGGCGACACCGCACGCGGGATCGCGGCCATGACCGGACGGATCCGGCTCCTGCGCCGGGCGGCATCGGTCGTGGTTGGCGGCACCCTCGCCCTGGTGGCCGTGTGGTGCGTCGCGGTGTTCATCGAGCCGACGGACGGGAGGCGGCCGCGGCCGGTCCCAGCGGCGGGGTTCCCGATGCCGATCACGTCGGCGACGTTGCTGTGCCCGGATCTCAGACCGCCGGCGGGGTCCGCGGTCACGGTCGACGTCGCGACCGCCGGTGGCGGGGTGAGCGCGACGGTGCCCGCACCGGGATCGGGCCGCGGACCGGTGCTGGACGGGCAGGTCCAGCTGTCCGCGGGCGACAAGGTCAAGAATCTTCATTCCGGTCCGGTCCGGCGGCGGGCGTCGGTCCAGGTGAGTGGCGGCGAGCCGCTGGCTGTCCGCGCGAGCGGCCCCGCGGCAGCCGGGTTGAGCGCGACGGTGACCGCACCGGGAGCGGGCGGCCGCGCATCGGTGATCGCTCGCTGCGAGCGTCCCAGAAGCGAGTTCTGGCTTGTCGGTCCTGCCACGGTGGCCGGTCGGGACCCGCTGGTCGTCCTCACCAACCCCGAGGCCACACCCGCGCGGGCACAGATCACCGTGTTCGCCGACGGTGGTGCAGACAGTGGTGCAGACAGTGGCGCGGGGGCCACCACCGGCGTTGTCGTGCCGCCGCGGGCGAGCGTGACCCGTCGCCTGGCGACCTGGGTGCCGGACGCCGACGCCACCGTGGTGCGGGTACAGGTGCGTGACGGGCGTCTGGCCGCCCTGGTCCTGGACCGTGCCGGCGGCCCGTTCGCACGGGATTCGACCGTGGTGCCCGTAGTGGCCGGTGCCGGGCCGGCGGGCTCCCTGCTCCTTGCGGGCGCGGCAACGGGCGTCGGTGACGCGCGGGTCGTCGTAGCCGCTCCCGAGGCGGCGGCGGTGATCCGGCTGGATCTGTTGACACCGTCCGCGAGTTACATTCCGGTGGGTTTCGCGGACCTGCGGGTGCCACGTGGCGGCGTAATCCGGTTACCGGCCCTGCCCGGCGGCGCCGGCGTGGCGGCGCTGCGGTTGACGGTGCGCTCCGGTGGTCCGGTGATCGCTGCCCTCGGCCTGCCCATGCCGGCCGCCGGACCGGGGCAGGCCGGGTTTGGGCAGCCCGGCCTGGCCCCGGCACCGGGATACCGGTGGGTCGGCCCGGCGGATGTGATTCACCCTGTTTCGACGGCGGCCACACTGCTTCCCCCCGCCACCGGCCAGGGGGTGAGGACCCTGGTGCTCACAGCACCGGACACGGCCGTCACTGTCTGGTTCGACGGGACTCCGGTTGCGGTGCCGGCCGGACGCACGGTGGCGGTCGGGCCGGGGAACGCGACTCGGATGGTTACCCAAGGTGGTCCACTGGTGGCGGCACTTACCGTCGGTTCGGGTGCTGGCAGCTCTGTTCTCACCCTCTCTTCGGCACCGCGGACGGTGTCGGCGCCGGCACTGGTCCACGACCCTCGGGCTGCCTTCCGCCGGTAAGAGTGCCCGGCAACAGGGGCGTGGATCAAGGTGCGTGCCCCGGCCCCGCGACGCCGCGTCCCCGTTGCCGGTCGCTCTGTGGGAACGATGTGAATCTGGTGTTGTGGCAGGAGCATCAGATTCACATCGTTAAGAGCGCCCGGGCGGAGGTGACGTCCTCAAGCCGGGTGACGTCCTCAAGCCGGGTGACGTGCCCTACCCGGGTGAGGCGAGGAACACGCGGCCGACGCCGGCGAGCCCGAGCTGCGTCGATGCCGGCGACCCTGGGACGACCACCGCAGCCTGGCCGCGTTGCAGCCGGATGACGTCGGTGCCCGTGCCGTATACCTCGATGGCGCCTTCGGTGACCAGCAGGACGGCTGGACGCGTGACCGGCATGTGTCCGTCACAGGCCGGTCGTCCATCTGCCGGGGACGCATCTGCCGGGGACGCATCTGCCGGTCGGTGACAAATCGCCTCGGCCAGCAGGAAGTCGTCCACCGGCACATCCCAGGTACGCACGGTGAGACCAGCCGTCGCCAGCATTGTCCGGGGGGCGAGTACCGGCGCCGGGGTTGGCCTCGGGTCGAGAACATCGAGCAGCTCGTCCACGTCGATGTGTTTCGGCGTCAGCCCACCGCGCAGCACGTTGTCCGACGTTGCCATGATCTCGATGCCGACACCGTGGACATAGGCGTGCAGCAGGCGCGCGGGCTGGAACAATGCCTCGCCCGGCTGGAGCGCCACGTCGTTGAGCAGCAGCGCCGCGGCGATTCCCACATCACCGGGGTGTGCCGCGGCGAGGCGGCCCACCAGGTCGGCGGCTGCCGCCACATCCGGGTCCACGGGTGGTCGCAGCGCGGCGGCGGCCTCGACCAGACCGCTGGTGAAGGCATGCGCCTGTTCGGCCGGCATCGTCAGCAGCGTGCGCAGAACCGTCGCGGCTCCGGTGGACGGGTTCGCGTCCAGCGGCGTGAACGCGGCAGTCAGTGGCGGGTGACCGAGGCCACGCACCACGGCGAGGGTCCGTAGCGGGTCACGGACTCCGGCGAGCGCGCGAAATGGCGTGAGCGCGACAAGCAGCTCGGGTTTGTGATTACGGTCCCGATAGCGGCGCCAGGTGGCGTCGCGCGGAACGCCGCACCTTTCCTCGTCGTCAAAGCCGGTTCGCGCCCGTGCCGCGTCCGGGTGGACCTGCAACGAGAGCGCCTTCTCCGCGGCGAGAACCTTCAGCAGGAAAGGCAGCGGGCCCACGACATCGACTGCCGGCCGCAGCCCGCCGACGGTCTCGACCTCGGATGGGGCGCCCGGATGGGTTCCCAGCCAGAGCTCCGCGGCCGGTTGGCCGGTGGGGGCCTCGCCGAGCAGGTCGTAAATGGCGGTGGACGAGCCCCAATCATAGTTGCGCACCCGACCGAACAACCGCAGGATCCGGTCGGGCTTTCCGACGGTCACTGGTGCCCGTCCTCCTTGTGAACTGTTCGAATCGCACGGTCGCGCGAGAATC
>NZ_CAUVXO010000056.1:4398-8366 GCF_963555865.1 Protofrankia sp. Cr1 | reverse complement strand
CCGGGTCGATGACCTCCGGTTCCATGCCGAGCATGTCCGCGACCTTGTGGATGAGGACGTCCAGGATGAGCTCGGCGAGGTCGTCGGTGTCCATCGCGCGGGCCTCCAGCGGCCGGCGGTAGATGACGATCCGGTGTGGTGTCGCGGAGCGTCCTCGCCCGGCCGGCGGCTGGTGGTGAGCCAGCGGTACGGGTTCTTCCGGAGCGAGGACCGCAGGTACGGGCGGGACGTCCTCAACCGCGAACTCGACGTCGGACAGTTCGGCGGACCAGCGGTGCTCGAGGTGCTCGACGGCGTCCAGGACGAGGTCGTCGAACCGTTCGCCGCGGCTGCGATAGGCGGGGACCTCCGGTGGGAGGAGGACACCACGCAGGCCGCGTCCGCGCCGGTCACGGCGCCGTGACATGGGGATGGGAGGCTGTGGGGACGGGAAGGCCGGCACGGGGGTTCCCCAGGAGGCGCCGGGAGAGGCGTTGTCCGCCATGGCGTGAGCGTACGGCTCGCGACGAGAGGCCGTACCGATGCCCTCCGGATTCATCAGGTGAATTTCGCCTCGGTTACCCTGACGTGTCTGCCGGTGTCCGCCAGTTCACCTGCTGGGTGCGGAGTGTAATTGATTACTTACCAGCGTTCCGCGGGTGGGTGCGACACGGCGGGTGGTGGTGGCCGTCGCCCGTTCCGGGGGCTACCGTCCGGAACGTGAAGCCTCGCCGCTGCTCCCGCTCGGCATGCTCAGCGGCCGCGGTCGCCACGCTCACGTACGCCTACGCCGAGTCGACAGCCGTCCTCGGGCCGCTCTCCCCATACGTCGAGCCGCATTCCTACGACCTGTGTGGGCCGCACGCCGACCGCCTTACTGTGCCACTGGGCTGGGCGGTCGTGCGGATCGAGGGTGAGACCAGGCACGGCGCAGCCTCTGATGATCTTGAGGCGCTCGCGGACGCGGTTCGTGAGGTGAGCCGACCACCTGTCCACAAGGACCCGCCCGATCCGTCGGCACCCGGAGGTCGACGTGGTCACCTGCGGGTCCTGCCCCGGCCGAGCTGAGTTCGCGTCGGTAGGGTCTTTGGTGCCGGTGTTGGCTGGCGTTCCCAGGGGCAGGCGGGCGCGGGACGATCTGTGATCGCGTACCCTGCGGGCAAGCGGAGGAAGGGCGGAAGGGTGCACGATCTGTCGCGGATCTTCAAGGCGTATGACGTGCGGGGGGTTGTGCCCTCAGAGCTGGACACCGATGTCGCCCGCGCGATCGGAGCCGCGTTCGTGCACGTGCTGGCGGCGCCACGGATCGTCGTCGCGCACGACATGCGTGACTCGTCGGTCCCGCTCTCGACGGCGTTTGCCGACGGGGCTGCCGGCCAGGGCGCGGATGTCATCATGATCGGGCTCGGTTCGACCGACCTGCTCTACTTCGCCGCCGGGTCGCTGGACATCCCGGGAGCGATGTTCACCGCATCCCACAACCCGGCCAAGTACAACGGCGTCAAGCTGTGCCGGGCCGGCGCGGCTCCGATCGGGGCGGACACCGGTCTCGGGGACATCCGCGCCATGGTCGAGGCGGGGATTCCCGCGTTCACCGGACCGCGCGGTACGATCACCCACAGCGACCTGTTGGCGGCATACGCCGAGCACCTGTGCACCCTAGTCGACCTGTCGGCCATCCGACCGCTGCGGGTCGTGGTGGACGCGGGTAACGGTATGGGCGGTCTGACCGTTCCGGCCGTGTTCGAGGGGCTGCCGCTGACGGTCCACCCGCTGTACTTCGAACTGGACGGGTCCTTCCCCAACCACGAGGCCAACCCGATCGAGCCGGCGAACCTGCGTGACCTGCAGGCCGCGGTTCGCGCTACCGGGGCCGACATCGGGCTCGCCTTCGACGGTGACGCGGACCGCTGCTTCGTCGTCGACGAACGTGGCGAGTGCGTGTCGCCGTCCACCATCACCGCGTTGGTCGCCGAGCGGGAACTCGCCCGCGAGCCCGGTGCGACGATTATTCATAATGTGATCGTCAGCAACGCCGTGCCCGAGCTCGTCACCAGGCTCGGCGGCGTGCCGGTGCGGACCCGCGTCGGCCATTCGTTCATCAAGGCGGAGATGGCGCGTACCGGTGCGATCTTCGGTGGCGAGCACTCCGGTCACTTCTATTTCCGGGACTTCTGGCGGGCCGACTCCGGGATGCTCGCCGCGATGCACGTCCTGGCCGCGCTCGGTGAGCAGGAGCGGCCGCTGTCGCGCCTGCTCGACGGCTATGCGCCGTACACGCTCTCCGGTGAGATCAACTCCGAGGTCGCCGACGCCGGGGTCGCGATGGCCGAGATCGAGAAGGCCTACGTGGGGCTCGCGACCGGTATCGACCATCTCGACGGGCTGACCGTCTCGCTCGGTGATGGCGTGTGGTTCAACCTGCGCCCGTCCAACACCGAACCGCTGCTGCGCCTGAACGTGGAGGCTCCCGACCATGCCACGATGTCACGGGTGCGGGACGAGGTCCTCACCCGCATTCGTCATGGAAGGGAGATCGACCGTTGAGTCTCGATCCACTCCTGCTGGAGATTCTCGCCTGCCCGTGCCCGGCCCATGCCCCGCTGCGCTCAGACGCCCTCGCCGGTGAGCCCGTCCTGGTCTGCACCTCGTGCGGCCTTGCCTTCCCGGTCCGCGACGAGATCCCGGTGATGCTGCTTGACGAGGCAGTTCCCTTTGGTGGCGCTGTCCAGACTGGCGACGTGCAGGCCGGCGACGTGCAGACTGGTGCTGTTCAGATCGATCCCCGGCCACGGGACGCGGTAGGGGATGCGACCGGCGATGTTGAGACCCCGGTGCCCAGCTCGTCCTGAGAAATGGGTCGACATATGGGGTGACCGGCGCCGAGAGCATCGCATGGCCGGCGGCCCGGACGAGTGAACGCGATGATGGGCCAGACACGCGGAAAGCGGGGGGCGATCGTGGACGAGGGCATCCTTGACGATGTTGCCCGGCTGACCGGGGCCGACCCGTCCGGCATGCTGCTGCACGTGGCGTCGTCGGCCCGCCAGGTCCGGGAGTCCGCGGCGCTGGCGCAGGAGACCGGGGTCGCCTCGCTCGCGGCTGACGGCCGTCCGCGCGCCGTGCTGGTGGCCGGGGCTGGCGGCTCGACGGCGTTCGGTGCGGCGCTCACCGCGGTGACGGGCCCCGACTGCCCCGTTCCGGTACTCGAATACGATGGTTTCGGTCTGCCCGGATGGGCCGGCGTGGCCGACCTGGTGATCGTCGTGTCGGGCTCGGGACGCGATGGGCAGGCGCTGTCCGCGCTGGAGGAAGCTGATCGTCGCGGTTGCCGGACGCTTGCCGTGGGCGCACCCGACTCACCGTTGGCCGCGCTGGCAGACCGGGCCCGGGCACTGTTCGTTGCGGTCCCGGTGGTGGACGCCAGGCCCACCCGCGCGAGTTTCTGGGCGCTGCTCGTCCCGACGGTGGTTGCCGTGCACGCCCTGGGTCTCGTCCCGGGCGGCGCCGAGGGAGCCGGCGCGATCGAGGCCACGGCCGCGCGGCTGGAGGACGTGGCGATGCGCTGCCGACCCAGCAGTGAGACGTTCGTCAGCCCCGCCAAGGAGCTGGCGCTCGCGCTGGCCGGGTCGTTGCCGCTGCTGTGGGGGACCACGGCGCTGACCGCCGCGGCGGTGAGCCGGGCGGCTGACCAGCTGGCCGCGAACGCCGGCTACCCCGCGGTGCCGGGCGTCCTGCCGGAGGCGGCAGCGGCCCAGGTGGGCATCCTGGACGGGGCATTCGGGAGCCGCGCCGGGTTCGCCGGCAGTGCCGGCGGTGCAGCCGAGGACCTCGACGACTTCTTCCGCGACCGGGTCGACGAGGCGGAGCCGGTGCGGCTTCGGTTGGTACTCCTGCGTGATCAGGCCGCGGAGCACCCGACGGTTACCCGCCAAGCCGACGCCGCGATCGTCGCCGCCGCCGAGCGCGGGATCCCGGTCACCGAGGTG
>NZ_CAUVXO010000056.1:0-3994 GCF_963555865.1 Protofrankia sp. Cr1 | reverse complement strand
TCCGCGCAGGGGTCGAGCCGCCTGGAGCGGCTGGCCTCCCTGGTCGGCCTGTTCGACTACGCCAGCGTCTACCTCGGCATCGTGCTCGGTCTCGACCCGACCCCGGTCGCCGCCGCCCGCGATCTCGACATCCGCCCACTACCGAACTAAGAGCGCCCGGCAGGCCGTACCGACGACGGCCGGCGTGGCCCAGTGAGTTTGTTCGTCGACCGCGGGCGCCGTGGTCAACATCCCCGTGCCGGCCGCCAGCTGAGCGCCCGCAGGTGGGGCCGGACCGGCGGATTCCCGCTGTCGATGCTCTCGACCTGCACCGTGACGCAGGCACCGACCTGAAGCCCTCGAAGGATCTGCGCGCTGGCCAGGTAGCAGTCACCCGAGTCTGGCGGTTCCCAGGCGCTGCAGAAGCTGATGGGACCTACGGTTGTGACTATTCCTGTCGTCGTCATGTGCCGATCCCTGTGCAGGAAGTACACGATTGTCGCCGCTGTTGCGGTGAGCACCAGAACGGCGGCCGCGAAGTAGGCCAATCGGATGCGCGATCGCGCCGGATTCACATTGATCGCCTTCTGTCGATGGCCGGCAGAACACATCGGGAATCTTTGCCCTGCTGGACCGTCAGGGTTCACTTCCTGGTACGAAATGCCATTCGTACCAGGATATCCGCGTTTTGCGTGAGCTTCACCGCGGGTTCCGGTTCTCCCCGCCGCGCGGCGGGAGTCGGATCTTCACGGCAGATCTTCACGGCTGAAGGCGGTTCCTTCGCTTCGCGCCATTCGGCCAGATGACCTCCACAGTGCGTCCCGTGGACCTGGCGTACCCGACGACGGTGGCCGTACCCGCTCGGTCGGCCGGAGCCTGGCCGTCCCAGACCGCCATGAGCAGGTCGATGGAGTCGACGAGGGCCTCGTTCGCAGCCTGGTAGGCCGCGCGGTCGGAGATCTCGTGCGGCATGACCCGTACGCCGGCGGCGCGGCGGACGAGGCTGTCGAACAGGTCGGCGTGGTCGGCTTTAACCTTTTGCTCCCGGTAGTCGGCGGCGGGGAGAATTATCTCCAGCGCGCCGCCGATCTCCAGGACCACGTCGGCGAAGATGCTGTCGGCGCCGGCCGCGATGCAGCTGACACCCGTGAGGCCCGACGGGACGTGCGGGGTGAGGGCTTCCACGAGGGCGGCACGCACGAGCGAGGTGCTCGTGGGCGTGAGGTCCATGTGGCCGGTGACACCGATGCGGGCCAAGACTCGGGCCTCCTCGCGTCTCGATCGTCCAGGTCGCCGTTCAGCCGGCGTTCAGCACGAGCTTGATCCTTGCGCACAGCTCGGCGACGGGGCGAGCCGATGTCCTGGTCTCGGCGTGCCGGTAGAATTCGGCCAGCTTGACGCGTACCCGGCTGGACCGTGTCTGTTCAACCGTCGTCAGCGCGTCATGGCCCAGCCGTGCCGCTTCGTCGAACTCGCCCTGCACAAGCCTGATCTCGGCGAACCCGAGCTGGTCGAGGGCGGCGCTGCGCAGGCTGTGACTGCCCCGCAGCTCAACGCTCTGACTCAGCCAGCTGGCTGCCTCATCGGCGTACCCGGGCGACTGGTGCGCGACGTCGAGCAGCCGCCCACCGGTGACGCCGACAAGTTCCGCCTGGTCAAAGTAGGAAATCCAGTACGGTTCGGCAGCCGGGTCGACGTCGCGGAGCTGGTCCTGCGCCCTGCTCGTCGCCCGCCGGAACGCGGCGAGCCGGCCCTGCTTGGCGTACGCCCATGCCTCGCGCGTGCACAGCATCGCGCGCACCGCTGGAGTTACACGTCCGTCGGCGACGTCCTGCGCGAGACGGACGAGCTCAAGCCCTTCAGCCGCCCGGTCGAGGTAGAACTGCTGGCGCGCCATGCCAGCGAGGATGTTGACGCAGGACGCGGGGTCGTCTGCCGTCCTGGCCGAGCGAAGGGCAAGCAGGTAGTAGCGCTGCGCGATCCCGCCCTGGCCCGAGTCCCAGGACATGGTCGCCGCGGTCTCGGCAAGGTCGGCCATCGCGCTGTGGAGGCGGCGCGTCAGGTCCGCCGGGTGGGAGAAGTCGTGAAGCTCGTCCGCGACCTCGGCGAGCTGTCCCACGACCGCCTTCCGGCGAAGGCCGCCGCCAAACTGGTTGTCCCACGCCCGGAAGATCCGCGCGGCGTGTTCGATCTGTTCGATCTCCTGATATCCGACACCGGCGGTGCGGCGCGGTGTCGGGAACGGTTCGGACGCGGCCAGCCATCGCTCGACACGTTCGAGGAGAGCAGCGCCGACGAGCACACCGACGACGGTGCGGGCCGCTTCGCGGCGGTCGACCGCGAGATCATCCCTGGTGAAGCGACTCACCAGTTCCGCGGTCGACGATGTTTCCGGGGCCATAGGGCTTGCCTTGTCATCGCGGGGGTCGCCGGTCGGCGTGCGGCCCAGCACCGGCAGCGGACGTGTCGTGGCAACGCAGTTGGGCTCGGTGTTGACGCTGACAGCAGTTACCGAAACCACGATGCCGAGTGCACGCTCGAGTACAGCGTCCGAGTATGCGCGGTCGATGGCTGTCGAGACCGTCGGCGGAGAAGACGACGGCTGTCCGACGACGGTTCCGCCACCCCGGCGCATCGTATTCATGAGGAGCTGGTCGCCGGACGGCATCTGTTCGCGGTCGTCGAGGTCGATGAGGTTGTGGACGTCGGTGCCGTAGACCTCGGCGAGCAGGGCGAGGATCTGCGGGGTGGGGCGTCGCCGGAGCGGAACGGGCCAGTTCTCCAGCTCGCTCAGCCGCGGCGCGGTCATCGCGGCGATGCCGTCGGGGTCGACGCCGGTGCGGGCGGCATGCGCGTTGATGCGGTTGGCGGCCTGCTGCAACGTCCAGCCGTAAGCGACGCGGTGAGCAACGCGCGGGCGTAGCTTGTAACGGCGGGCGAACTCGACGGCGATTTCGTCGTGGCTCATCCCGGCGGCGCGCATCCGAGCCCGCAACTCATCCTGCTCAACTCTTTGGCCGAGTTTGCCCACGACAACCCATCCTCTCGGGGCCTTGTCTCTGACCGGTGCTGGTGCAGTGTCCCTCGCGGGAACTGGGCCACGGGAACGGTAACCGCCCGGTCGCCCACGGAACAGACCCGGTGGTCAACCAGCGCCACGCCCCACACCGGGCGCTGCCGTCTGGCGATGTCTGGTTGATCGGTCTACGGACACATTGCCGAAGACGGCGTCCTTCGCGGCTCGCGCGAGAGTGGCTTGTGTGGTCGCCGCAAGCCCGAGCCGATTCCAGTGGAAGATCACATGCAGCGAGATGACCGCGCGAATGCCTCGTGTGAGCGTGCCTCTTTCCCGCAGGGTCCGGAGGCTTCTACCCGTTTCCTCGAACGCGGCGAGCCAGTCGGTGTCGATGAGGTCTGCGAGGGCGTCGCCGAGGAGGAGGTGGCGGACATCGCTGGTGAACGATGCCCAAACCCGTGGGTCAGGTGGTGCGTCGGCCAGGCCGGAGCGGTGCTCGGCGACCCGGGCCCAGACGTCGCCCTGCTCGTTGACATCGAGTCCCGCGGCGCGCATGAGTGCGGTACACAGCACGAGGGAGTGTTCCCGCCGGTCGGCCGGGTCGCCGCGGAGGAAGGTGAGCAGGTGGCGGCTGTCGCGGTGGAACAGCGCATGCGCAGTGTCCATGCTGCTGGGCCCGCCGAAGGCGTGGACTTCTGGTTCGTAGATGTCGTCGGTCCAGTCGACTCCGTCGGTGAGCAGGGGATGAAGGGGGTCGGCGTTCGGCTCGTCGCCGCCGTCGGCGTCCTGTGCGAGCAGGTAGCGGACGCGCCAGGGGCCCTTGCGGATGAAGAACCAGGAGGTGATGAGGCCGTCGGCCTCGGCGGCGGGCAGGACGCGGGCGAGATGGTCGACGGCGGGGCGTTCCCGCTGCTGGGAGTCCGGGCCAGGGTAGGTGATGGTCACCTGCTTCCAGGCTGTTTCGTGCATCGTCGGGCCTTTCGGTCAGCAGAGCAGGAG
>NZ_CAUVXO010000055.1:17424-20468 GCF_963555865.1 Protofrankia sp. Cr1 | reverse complement strand
CGCTGCCGAGGCCGTCCGGGCTGCGCCGGTCCGACATCGCCACGACGGGCGAGAGCAGCGCAGCCGCGTTCCAGCCGAGACGGCCGCCGCTGGCCGACAGCGTCAGGTACAGCCGTTCGGCCAGCGGCGACCGGAACAGGTAGGTCTGGCGAACCACGGACAGGCCGCAGCCGTCCAGCAGTTCCACCAGTTGATCACCCGTGTAGGTACGTTTCACCTGATATCTCTCCCGATGGCGGGCAGACAGCCGCGGCCAGCGGTGCGCCCGGGTCAACGCGTCGGCGGACAGGACGAGATCTCCGCCCGCCTTGAGGACCCGCGCCATCTCGGTGAGCGCACCCGGGCCGTCGTCGAAGTGCTCGATCGCGCAGACCGACATCACCACGTCGAAGGAACCGTCGGCGAACGGCAGCGTGAGGGCGTCCCCCTCGATGAGGGCGGGACGCCCGCGCAATCTGCGACCGAAATCCAGTTTACCCCGGGCAAGATCGACACAAACGGCCCGAGCTCCGCGCCGGACGGCCCGACCAGCCCAGTAGCCATCGCCACCTGCGACGTCCAGGACGGTACGCCCGGTGAGCTCACCCGCCCACTCCAGCAACGTGCCCACTTCACGGCGACGAATCACATGCACCTGGTGACCGACATAGGCCACAGCCTGGTCACGTAGCGAACTCGCAGACCACCCCGAGGACGGCATTCTCGGCGAAGGCACCCCTGGCACGAGCCACAGTCTGCCCGCCGGCAGCCGACTGGACATCCCGAGCCGACAGCACTACACGCAGCATCGACCACGGTACAAAAAGCAACACAAGGCACTTCCAAGCATATACGGAGAGTGCTCTAACGGGCGCCCGTAGCACCCATGACCACATCCAGGTAGCGAGCCCACGCCGCATCCGCGTCCGGGGGGACAACCCTTGCCCGCAAGGCCTTGAGCACTCCCGGCTCGTAGAGCCGCCGCAGTGTCCCGGCCAACGACACCGAGTCGCCGGGTGCGGCAAGAAGCCCGTCCACGCCATCACGTACGGTCTCGGCCAATCCGCCGACCCGGGTCGCGACCACCGGCAGACCGTGCAGGTGGGCAAGGTCGACGTTCTGGGTCGCCGTCCCCGCCCGGTACGGCAGAACGAGCGCATCCGCGGTCGCGAACAACGCCGGCACATCGGTCACCGACACATATCCGGGACGCAGCTCCACCCGCGCGGTCAGGCCGAGCTCGGCGACGAGTTCGCGGGTGCGCTCGACACCACCCCAGAACTCCCCGGCGACAGTCAGGCACACATCGGGCGGCCCGGCCGCCAATGCCCGCAGCAGGATATCCAGACCTTTGTACGGTCGGATCAGCCCGAAGAACAACAGCCTGCGCCGGACGCGATCCCCGTCTCCTGCTCGGTCTCCTGCTCGGTCTCCTGCTCCATCCCCATCGGTGGACGGTCGAATGTCACCATCCGCGGTATCCATCTCACGCCACGTCCGCAGATGCGGCGCCATCACAGCGACCGCCACCGGCCGATCCGTCAGCGCACGGGCCTGTTCAGCCTCGGCCGACGTGTGTACGACGACTCCCGACACCCGCCGCAGCACGGCCCGGATCAGCGGTTCATCGCCGGCGCGCCGCTCATGCGGCAGCACGTTGTGGCACAGGGCGAGGACGGCAGGCCCAGCAGCCCGAGGCCCAGTAGCCGGTCGGAGACCGGCGATCATCGTTCCCGCCGGTCGGAGACCGGCGAGGATACCCAGATAGGCCGGCGCCTGGATCGGGGTCACCACCACGATGATCACCGCATCGGCGCTGTGGTACAGCCGCCGGCCAAGCCGTACCCACGAATCCGGGCGGCACCACGACAGCGGATACGCCGTGGCCGCGAAGGGCTCTGTCTCGGGGTGACTCACGCGCTGGCGACCCGGGTAAAGCCGGGCCGGATACTGCCGCGACCATGACTCTATCCGCACACTGTGGCCACGCTCTGCGAGCCGGTGTGCCAACTCCGTCGTGTGCTGAGCGACACCTCCCTTGTACGGGTGGGTCGGACCGACGATCGCAATACGCGCCCAGGACGTTCGGGCCGTCGACATCTCAGGTGCCACTGCGGGAACGGACTATCAGGTCGCCGATCAGGGCCAGTACCACGATCTGGAAACCGACCAGGATCGCCAGCAGAGTGGACGTGGTGACCCGCAGGTCGTACCGGATGAGATCCACGGCGAGCTTCACGAAACCCAACCCCATGATCCACAAAGCGATCGGCATCAGCACCCTGATCGGGTCGAAGTACATGACCATCCGCAGCACCTGCAGGATGTAGCGGCGCGCGTCCCGAAACGGATGGAACTTGCTCGTACCCGACCGCTTCGCGTAGTGGATCGGAATGTAGTCCACGGGATGCTGATTCGACAGGAATGCCATCGTAATCGTGGTGACGCAGGAGAATCCAGGCGGTAGCAGCCGCAGATACGGCAGGGACACGTCTCGCCGAAATGCCCGTAGACCCGAGTTCAGATCGGGAATCTTCATGCCGGTCAGGCGCTGCGCAATCATCCGGATGAACCACTTGGCCGGCACCCGTGCCCATTTGTGCGTTCCCTCCTCCGTGGTACGCGCACCCACAACCTGATCAACGTCGGGGTTGGCATCGAGATGGCGGACGAACTCCGGGATCCGGTCATTCGGATAGGTCATGTCCGCGTCGGTCCAGACCACGATCGTCCCACGGGCGTCCTGCGTGCCGATGCGGCGAGCGGTGCCCGAGCCGCCGTTGCGGCGGAACGAAATCAGCCGCATCCGCGGGAACCGGTGCATCACACCACGCAGCAGGGCGGCAGTGTTGTCGGTCGACTTGTCGTCGATTACCAGCAGTTCGTAACTGTAGCCGCTGGCATCCATGGCGGCACTGATCCGCTCCAGCTCGCGGACCACATGATCCTGCTCGTTATAGCACGGAAGCACGATAGTCACGTATGGCGCGGCAGTTACGTACGGCTCGGCAGTTATCTCCGCTGTCGGCCCGACCCCGGATCGCTGTCGGTTCAGGGTGGGCGTG
>NZ_CAUVXO010000055.1:15845-16940 GCF_963555865.1 Protofrankia sp. Cr1 | reverse complement strand
TTCACCGGTACCGCTGGAGTGCTGGAGTGCTGGACTGCTCACGGATCGGTCGAAGTGAATGATCGTCTCCTCCCCCGCATGCGCCTGGATCCCAGAGTTGCACGGCAGGTCCAAACGCCGGGGATGGAGGCCCCTTCGCGGGTACAACACGACCATGATCGCGTCGTCTCCGACCGGTTAGGCTCATCAACCATGGATGGACTCAGCGATCGTCTCGGCCGTCATGTCAGAACGCTTGACCGACAGTTCGTCCACGACCTTCGGGAATACGCCCAAAACGTCAGGACGCTGCGCGCGGGGCGGGAGGCGTCCGCACGCTCCTTCGCGGCGGGATTGCGCTACCCGATCGCGCACGGGCAGCCGATCTGGATCGGATCGCCGACCGTCATCGAAGGGCACGAACGCATCGAGTTCGCCGACGGCGCGGCCCTGCGGATCGGCCTCGGCCCGTTCGGGATCTCGACCCACCGGGACACCTCCGTGCTGCGGATCCATCCCGAAGGACGACTGCGGTGCGAGGGGGTCGTGTCGGTGCAGCGCGGGGCACGCATCGTGGTGGACTCCGGCCTGCTGCAGCTCGGCCACAACGTCAACATCAACGGCTTCGCGAAGATTCTCGTGCGGGAACGCGTGAGTATCGGAGCGGGCTGCACCATCTCCTGGGACACCCAGATCCTCGACAACGACTTCCACCCCATGACGGTGGACGGGGTGGAGCAGCCGATGAGCGCCCCGGTGATCCTGGAGGATCGCGCCTGGATCGGCACCCGGGCGATCGTCCTGAAGGGCGTGACGATCGGCGAGGGCGCCGTGGTCGCCGCGGGCGCCGTGGTGACCCGCGACGTCCCACCGAAGACAATCGTCGCGGGCTCGCCAGCCAAGATCGTCGGCCAGGTCGACTCCTGGCGGTAGCTCAGCACAAGCCGCCGGCAGCATCACGGGAGAGAGCGACACATCCCGAGGCTATCACCGATAGTAGCTTTTCACGTACTTAGAGTTGTTACACTGCCCGACGTCGATCAGGTGCGAACGAATCGGGGCCGACATGACCGTCGTGGGCGTTCGGGATGGGGGCGTCCGGGATGCGGGCGTCCA
>NZ_CAUVXO010000055.1:2522-15513 GCF_963555865.1 Protofrankia sp. Cr1 | reverse complement strand
GCCGGACGGTTCGGTCCGGTGGAACTGGTGCGTCGAACCCCGGCGCACATCTGGTTGGTCACCGGGCTTTTCAGCCTCCTGCTCGCGTGCTGGTCGGTACTGGTGCCTCAGTATCACGCACCGGACGAACCGAACCACGTCGACGCGATCATGCGACTCGTCCAGGGCGACGGCTGGCCGCGTCCGGGCAACGCCTTCGTGACGGCCGACGGAGTCGGAGCCATCGCGGTGTCACCGTTCGGCAGCCCCGGGGATCCCTACGACCTGACGGTCGACCCGGTCCCCGAGCGGGACGCGGTAGCGCGGTCAGCGCGACCCGCCTGGGACAGACTTGCCAACCCCGGGCAGCCGCCAGGCTCCATCCAGCAGCTCGTCCAACATCCACCGTTGTACTACTGGGTGAACGCGACCATCCTCGCCGCGTTCCCGGGCGGCGGGGACACCCTGCGCTGGGACGTGACCATCGGCCTGCTTCGGATGATCAGCGTGGCGATGGTGGCACCGCTGCCGCTGCTCGCGTATGCGGCCACCCGCCGGCTGCACCCGTCCCCTGTCGCCGCGACGGTCGCAGCACTGACGCCCTTCGCCGTTCCACAACTGGTCCACATCGGCTCCAGCGTCAACAACGACAACCTGCTGGTCCTGTTGGGCGCGCTGGTCACGGTGGCGGTCGCCCACATCCTGACCGGGGACACCTCGGCGCGGACAGCGGGGTGGACCGGCCTGCTGACCGGACTGGCGCTGCTCACGAAGTCCTTCGCGGTTGTGCTGGTGGCCATGGTCGGCGCCGCGTATGTGATCAGCTGGCTACGCGGAGCACGCCCGTCCAGGTCGTCGATCGCACTGTGCAGTTTCATGATCATTGGCGCCGGCGGCTGGTGGTGGCTGGTCAACATCATCAGATGGGGCGCGTTCCAACCGCGTACACCGGGCTTTCCACCCGGCCGGTACGTCGGATCGGACTGGACCGTCTACTGGAGCTGGATGTCGCAGGGCTTGCTGGGTCGCTGGTGGGGTTCGATCGGATGGTACGAGGTCGATCTGCCGTTGCCGCTGGTGCTCGCAGCCTCGGGTGTCGTCGCCGGGCTGGCCGCCTGCGCCGTGATCCGCACTGCCGGCCGGAGGAACCGGACGAACCTGGTGTTCATGCTGTGGCCGACCAGCGCCCTGCTGGTCGTCGTCGCGGTCGGGGCAGCCATGCACGTGGCGGACACCGGGCACATCACCGGAGTCTCCGGTCGATACCTGTTCACCGGCTTCACCGGGATAGCCGTGCTGGTCGGCACCGGGACGGCCACACTGCGACCCCGCTTTGCCCGGTGGATGCCGCTCGCGCTCCTGACCGCCGCAGTCGGCATGCAAGCGGAGTCGATCAGCGAGGTCGTCACCTACTTCTGGCGCCCGCCCGCGGGTGGCGTCACCGAAGCCTGGCATGCCATGACCGCCTGGTCGCCGTGGCCGACGGTCGTTGTGGAGGTCGTCTTCGTGTCCACTGTCGTCCTCACCGTCGTGACCGCGGTGGCGGTGACACGCGCTTGGCGGGAACCGACGGGCGGACGCACCGCCCGCGCGGCAACACCCGCCGTGGCGGGAGCAACGTGCGCCGAGCTGGACACGGTGCCCGCCGAGCTGGACACGGTGCCCGCCGAGCTGGACACGGTGCCCGCCGAGCTGGACACGGTGCCGGCCGGGCGGGCGCAGAGATCCCCGGCCACGATCGAAGTGATCGACACCCGCCGGCTCGACGCGTCCGTTCGGCACCGCCAGGGTCCCGACCTACCACCGGTCGTGTCGTTGTCAGGAAATGTCACACTGCTCGGGCAACCAGGCAAATCAGGGAAACCAGGTGGCCGGTGGCCGCTCCCGCCGCGCACTGTCCGGCCACCCGACGAGCCCGCCTCCTGACAAGGACACAGCCTGACGAGGACACAGCCTGACAGGCGGAACAGACCCGGGACGGGACCGCGTACGCTGCGCACAGGAACGCCCTAGGCCAGGGCATCGCAAAATCGGTATCAGGAGGACGCGGGTGTCCCTGCCGCCCTCGCCATCCGGCGCGCCGGCGACGCCCCCCGCGGCGCTGGCTCCCTCCGACCCTGCGAGCCTGGGTCGCTACGTGCTGCTCGGTCGTCTCGGCGAGGGCGGCATGGGCACGGTTTTCCTGGGCCGCGCCCCGGATGACCGACTGGTCGCGGTCAAGGTGATCCGCGCCGAGCTCGCCCGCGTCCCGGAGTTCCGCGCCCGGTTCCGCCGAGAGGCCGCCGTCGCCCAACGGGTCGCCCGGTTCTGCACCGCCGAGGTTCTCGACGTGGTCGACCCCGCCGACGGCGCGCCGTACCTGGTCACCGAGTACATCGACGGCCCCACGCTGACGCAGGCCGTAGCCCGCGGCGGTCCACTGCCCTCAGCCGATCTCGAACGGGTCGCGGTCAGTGTCGCCGCCGCCCTCACCGCCATCCACGCGGCCGGTCTGATCCACCGCGACCTGAAGCCGTCCAACGTCCTGCTCTCGCCGCTGGGGCCACGGGTCATCGACTTCGGTATCGCCCGCGCCGTGGATGCCGAAACAATCATCAGCAAAGACATGCACGTGGTCGGAACGCCCGCGTTCATGGCGCCGGAACAGGCCATCGGGGACCCGGTCACCGCGGCCGCCGACATCTTCTCCTGGGGCGGGCTCGTCACCTTCGCGGGAACGGGTTCGTACCCGTTCGGGGAAGGCCCGACGCACGCCCAGCTCTACCGGGTCGTCCACCATGAGCCGAACCTGGACGGCCTGCCGGACATGCTGCGCGACGTGGTCGAAGCGGCGATGCACAAGGCGCCGAACGCGCGGCCCAGTGCCCAGGAGCTGCTGATTCGCCTGGTCAACCTGGGCACGACCACCAAGCCCGACCCCGAGGTCACCCAGCTCGTGCGGACCGCCTCGGCATCCCTGCTGCCACTGCAGATGACGCCCCCCGACAACGGCACATCCCAGACACAGGCAGCACAGGCAGCACAGGCAGCTGTCTCACCGACGAGGCACGCCGGCGACCGGATCACAGTCGACCAGACCGACCCGGGCAGCCACCGGCGCCGGCCTCGGCTCCCGTGGCGCAGCCCACTCGGCCGGGTGGCGACGGTGCTCTGCGGCGCCGTCGCTCTGGTGGTCGCCACCGTCATAGCGATCATGGCAATGCGCCCCGCCAACGGGTCGGGGACCGATGTCCGGGGGTGGGCCGAGGTCGCACGCACGGTCGCGGCGGATGCCGCCGCGACCCGAGGCGTCAACGCCACCCTGGCCGCCCGGCTCAGCCTCGCGGCCTACCGGATCTCGCCCAGTCCGCAAACGCGGGCGAGCCTGATCACGTCGTTCGCGGGACGTTACGCCACACCACTGACCGGTCACACCCTGTCCATCCTCGGTGGAGCGTTCAGCCCCGACGGCAATCTGTTCGCCACCGCGAGCGCGGACCGGACCGTCGAGCTCTGGGACGTCACCAGACCGGCCCAACCGACCCTGCTCGCGACCCTGACCGGGCACACGGACTGGGTCCTTGCGGTCGCGTTCAGCCCGGACGGCCGGACCCTGGCGACCGGCGGTAACGACGGCACCGCGCGGCTGTGGGACATCACCGATCCGCATAAGCCGGTGACCCGCGCAACCCTGACCGGGCACAACGCGCATGTCCGGGACGTCGCGTTCAGCCCGAACGGGCGCCTGCTCGCGACCGCCGGGGACGACAACACCGCCCGGCTCTGGGATGTGACCGACCAAGCCAGGCCGCGCCAGCTCAGCGTGCTCGCCCGACATCAAAGCTGGGTGCAGGACGTCGCGTTCAGCCCCGACGGGCGCCTGCTGGCGACCGCGAGCGCCGACAACACCGCGCGCCTCTGGGACATCAGCGAGCCCACCGGGCCGGTCCCCCTCGCTTCTCTCAACGGCCACACCGACTTCGTGTGGACGGTCGCCTTCAGCCCGGACGGGAACACGCTGGCAACCGGGAGCTACGACGGCACCGTTCGTCTGTGGGATGTGCGCGATGCGCGGGCCCCGACGAACCGATCGACGATCAAGGCGGATCCCCGCTGGGTCCTTGACACCGCGTTCAGCCGGGACGGTCGCATGCTGGTCACGTCCGGTTGGGACACCACCGCGCATCTATGGGACGTCTCCGACCCCGACCACCCGCTGCCGGCAGGGGTGATCGGCGGCCACACCGACTGGGTCCAGGGGTTCGCCCTGCACCCCGACGGCTACACATTGATCACATTCAGTGACGACCGGACCGCACGCATCGCGACCATCGACCCGGACGTGCTTGCCACGCGCGCCTGCGCCGACGACGGCAACCGCCTGAGTTCCGCCGAGTGGGCGGCCCACATCCCTGCGCTGCCGTACTCCGGGATGTGTTAGCAGACCGGTCGCCCAGTCACGGGTGACTGGTCACCGGTCACCGGTGACCGGTCACCGCGCAACAGCGATATGGCGGCCCGCAGCCGCGGATCACCGATCCGGGTCCGCAGCGCGGTGCCCGCCGCACGGGCCGCGTGCACCAGAGCCGACTCGTGCGCCGGTGCACCCTGCGGCCTCGACGCGCGTGCGACCGGCCACGATCGCGAACTCATCGACCCCAGGTCGGCACGCAGCTGTCGGGACGTGTCGCGCTCGGCTTCCAGCGCCCGCTCGCCCGCAGCCACCGCATCGAGCAACCTGAGCTCGTGCGCCGCGTGGTCGGCGACGGTTGCGTCGATGCGTGCCCACTCCCGCTGCCGGCGCCGGGCCGCCTCGGTCATCTCGTCCTGGAGACGGATCACGTACAGGTAGAGATCCAGGCGGTTACGTTCCATCCGGGTCAGCAGACCGTTGCCAACCCAGGGGGTCAGCAGAGCCCCCACCCTGGCTGCCCAGGGCGCCCGCCGGTCCACCACAACACCCAGACCGAAGATCGGCGAGACCAGGTGGAAACGCAGCTCAGGTCGGTCCGCGACGAAGTCCTCCACGGCCGTGCGGACGCCGTTGTGCGGGCCACCTTCAGTCAGCGCCCAGGCGAACGCACCTTCGCCCCGAAAGCCACCCCGCACCGCCGCCACGCTGTCCAGCCGTACCCCGTGCTCCCACGAGTAGGGCTGCCGTTCCCGCTGCGGGATCCGGTCAGGCCCGTAGTACTGATCACGGCGGCCGGCAGGCCAACCCACGTCATGCAGGATGACCAACGGAAAGTGGCTGCGTCCGTGGGCACGGGCCGCCTCCTCGACGGCGCGCAGCTCCGCGGACACGGTGGGGAAGTTGTGGTCACCGTCGATCAGGTAGGCATCGGCCGGCGGAAGGCCGTCCAGTGCCTGCGGGCTGAAACCGCGCACCATCACGACCTCGACGTCCTGCCCCGACCCAGGGACGCCGCGAGGGTCGGGATCAACGATCAGTAGCCTGCCACCACCATGACGTCGCAGCATGTCCACGAGCAGGGAGCTGGTGACGCCGCTCTCCGAACCGATCTCGGTGACACTGCGGGCCCGCACGGTCTCCAACAGGGGCAGCCACACCTCCCGGAGCTCGGCGAGGGAGTGCAGCAGCAACGGTTGGAGGGTGCGCTCGGTAACAGATTCAACGGTGCCACCCGACCTGCCGTCGTCCACAGGGCCCTCGTCCACACCAACTTCGTCCACAGCAACTTCGTCCACAGCAACCTCATCCGCTTAGAGCGCTCCAGCCGATTCTCCCCCGTGGAGCGCTGGACCAGGCTCGCCGGGTCAGAATCGGGTTTCGAACTCCCGCAGCAACCGGCGCGCGGCGCGACGCGGCAACGGCGTGGTCCCGCCCGGCCGGGTTGCGATCGTCAACGGGTCGGAACTGATTGCCAGCCAGCCGAAGGCCATCTCGACGTCGATGGCGTAGGTCGCCGCGAGATGTGCCTGCGCCACCGGATCGATGACGTAGACGAACTGCGGGTCGTCGCTGTGGATCTCGATCAGATTCGGCTGCAGTGCCCGCGCCCCAACCAGGTGAAATCCTGGGTGGTCGACCACCGACGTAATCGCGACCGTGTGCGGCTCGGCCAGGTTGTTGAGATGGAAGGACAGCCGCAGCCAGTCCAGCCGCATCAACCCACGCCGGCCGGCCGGGTCGATGCGCACCCGGCGGACCCCGACCCCGTCGATCCGCAGGCGTACCCACGACAGCCCGTCGCGCGCGGACCGGGTGACCACGGACTCCTTCGGCCCGTTGATGAAGTCGCCACCGGTGTCGACATAGACCTCGACCGGTCCGGCAGCGGCCTCCGGCGAGACCTCCGCCGCGGAGATCCCGGCATTCGTCGCCAGCCCACTGACAACCGCAAGGGGCCGGTTCGCCACCGCCGCGACCCCGGCCGGCCAGTAGAGTTCCTGCATTGGGATCTTTTCAAGATCAGCCGCCGTGAGGTAGGGCATCCGGCGCAGCAGATCGGCGGGCAGCAGCCCCTCGGACGCATCCGACCCGAAGTTGTCATCGTGTGCCCATACCCCGAACGCGAGCGCCTCGGACGAGGTGGGCCGGGTCACGAACCGCGCGAGGGAGCGCAGAGCCGCCAGCCGCGCCCCGTCATCGAGCAGGGACGGCATCGGCGTCTCCGACCGGCGGTAGCGCAGCCATTCCCGCTGGTAAGCAAGCACCCCGTCCTGGACGGCTACGCGCTGTGCGACCTGGGTTCGGGTTGTGTGATCGGGGCCGAGGACGGGGTTGCGGTCCTCGTCGAAACCGATCAATGAGCCTATGTCGGGCATGCAGAGCTGTTCGAGCACCTCGGGACTACGCATCACCTGGCCGAACAGCGCATCGGGTTCGCCGCCCGAGGCGATGTATCCCTCCAGGCGCAGCCCGCCAAGGCGGTGCGCCTGCGAACCGGCGCTCGTCGCCAGGTACAGGCCGACCACCTCGGCCTCACGACCGCAGGCGGTCAGCAGGCGTTGCAGCAGCGCCTGGATGGTGCCACCCCAGCCGAGGTCGACGACGACGATCGTGTCCGCCCCGCCAAGGTGTGCGTCCAGGTAGCGCAGGAAGCGCTCGCGCAGCCGGCTGGCGGTCAGCACGATCTCGCTGCGAACGCGCTCGTCAGCGCACAGGGCCTCCAGGGTCTCGGAGAGCAGACCCGGGACGTCAAGACGCCGGCTGGCCAGCGCGGACAACCCCGCCACCTCGTCCATGCCGACTCCGAGCTGGCGCAGCAGCTGGCCGACACTCGGCGGGCGCCGACGCGCCAGGAAGCCGCGCAGCTCCTGCGGGGTGCCTTCGTAAATGTTGGCCAGTGCGCACACGTGGCGCGAGGCCCACAGCGTGGACGCCTCGATCCCGAGCTCGCCGGCCGGCTCCCGCAGGACCCGGGCGAGGAAGGCCCCTTCGCGCATCAGGCAGTGGACGCGGTCGACCCCGAGCTCCGCCGCCCGCGCGGCCGCCCACTCGCCGAAGCCGGTGAACACCGGACCGAAAACGGTCGCGCCGGTCTCCCAGTGCCGGCGCAGGCCCGAGGGAACCGCGGTGGCATCGGTGCGGTGCAGGGTCCGGGCCCGAAGCGCGGTCATACCGTAGTCGCCGTGTTCGGAGTCGATCGCGGTATCGGAGGTCGGACCGCCACGCAGCCCTTCCAGGGTGAGTGTCTCCGCCAGCGCACCGGCGTACTTGGGGTAGTGAACCGCGATGATGCCGTGCTCGCGGGCGCCCTCGACGTCGGCCACCGGGTTGTCACCAAGGTGGATGACCCGGGAGGGCGCCACGCCCACGGCGGTCAGCACATGGGTGAACAGACCCTCACTCTTGCTCACACCCGCGTCGCTGGAGGTGAGGATCTGGGTGAACCTGATCCCGGCGAGCTCCGGCCGGCGCAGCAGCCCGCGGAGCTGGTCTGGGGAGAAATAGGTGTCGGAGACCAGGTACACCGGCCGGCCGAGCTTGGTGATCGTGAGTTCGGCGAGCTCGGCGACGGCAAGGTCGGCGCGGCAGACATCGCGCTCGAGGGTGACCTCCATGGCGATCAGATCGTCGATGTCACCGCTGCCGGGGATGGCGGGCATGAGTGCCGACCAGATCTCGTCGAGGCGGGCCTCCAACGTGCCCCGCAGTGACTTCGCGTGTTGCCGGGCCAGGTTCTCCGCATGCACCCGGAGCTGGGCGAACTGCCCCGCGGTCACGGTCGGCGGCAGCAGGCCAGCCGTGGCCAGGCGGCGTCCGAGCAGCAGGAAGGCATGGGTGGGTTCGGGAACCAGCCGAAACAACAACGTGTCGAATACGTCCAGGGTGAGGACCTCGGCGCCCCCGGACTCCAGCTGGGACCAGACCTCACGGATCCGGACGTCGGTGAACACGGGCGTCCTCCACCGGCGGCCATCACGGCCACCTCCGACGGGCCGGCTGATGCCCGGGTGATCCTCGGACAGCGGCCGGCCGGAGCTGAATGAACGGGCCGATACTATGGATCGGCTCTGGAGCTACGGTCACCGGAGTGCCCTACCTGCGGACGCGTCGCTTCGGTATACCTGGTGCGATACCTTGCGCGGCCCGTACGGTAGGTCGTTTTCGGCGCACCGGTACCGATTTTGCCATATCTTGACGCGGCTCACGGAAGGTTGTTGGTGTCGAACCTGATTGACGAGCGGTCCGCACCCGCGATCCAGTCCGACGGCGAGCACCGTGGCCCGAAGGGGCGCGACGGGCAGGAGTCGCGGATGCTCGCGCGCCGCAACCGTGCCCAGACCCGGGTACGTTGGGAACTGCTGCGGAACCTGATCCGCAAGGATCTCAAGGTCAAATACAAGGGCTCGACCCTCGGTTTCGCCTGGTCGCTGGCGAATCCGCTGCTGCTGCTAGCCGTGTACACCCTTGTCTTCCAGGTCATCATGAGCGCCGGGGTCCCCCGGTTCGGGGTGTACCTGATGTCCGGCCTGCTGATCTGGAACGCCTTCTCGGCGAGCGTGTCGTCGGCATCGGGCAGCGTCGTCTTCAACGCGAACCTCGTGAAGAAAGTCCGGTTTCCGCTGCCGGTACTGCCGCTTTCCGCGGTCGGCTTCGCCCTCGTCCACTTCGTCCTGCAGCTGATCGTGCTCTTCGTGGTGGTCGTGGCGCTGGGTTACAGCTTCTTCGGGCTCCAGCTGCTCCTGCTCGTGCCCGCATTCGCGGTAGCGATGATCTTCACTGTCGGCCTGTCCATGCTCGTGTCGGGCCTCAACGTCCGCTACCGCGATACCGAGCACCTGCTGGAGGTGGCCCTGCTCGCGTGGTTCTGGCTCAACCCGATCGTGTATCCCGTCGGGCTCATCCGCAAACTGCTGCACGAGTGGACCTGGATCTACTTCGTCAATCCGATGGCGACGGTGGTGGCAACCTTCCAGCGAGCGATCTACAAGGGGCCGTCGGTGAACCCGGCCACCGGAGCGGGCATCCTTGCCGACCCCGGCTACCTCTTCTACCTTGAGCACCTTGCCATCGCGGGTGTGATGTCGCTGGGCCTGCTCTGGCTGGGAGTACATGTGTTCCGCAGGATGCAGGCCGACTTCGCGGAAGATCTTTAAGGACGGGCGACAGACGTGTCAGCGCAGCAGTCACCGGCGCAACCGGCCGCCCTCAATGCGTCGGGGAACACCACGGCGATACCCGCAGGGACAGCCACCGCCGCATCGACGGCGAGCCGGCCTGGGACGGCTGCCCCGATCGTGATCCAGGCGACCGGGGTGGGCAAGAAATTCGTCTCCTACCACCGGCGGGCGACCAGCCTGAAAGAGGTGTTCGTGCGTCGTGGGCACGCCCACGGGGACGACTTCTGGGCGCTGCGCGACATCGACGTGGAGATCGGGCGCGGCCAGACCGTGGGCCTGGCCGGGGCGAACGGCTCCGGCAAGTCCACGTTGTTGAAGGTACTGGCCGGAATCCTGCGCCCAACCCACGGTGACGTGTCGGTCAGCGGGCGGATCGCGTCCCTCCTGGAGCTCGGGGCCGGCTTCAACGGCGAGCTCACCGGCCGGGACAACGTCTACCTCAACGCCTCTCTGCTGGGGCTGTCCCGCCGCGAGATCGACCGGATGTTCGACTCGATCGTCGACTTCGCCGAACTCCCGCACAAGATCGACGATGAGGTCAAGCACTACTCGTCCGGCCAGTACGTCCGGCTCGGGTTCGCGGTGGCCGTCCATGTCGATCCGGACGTGCTGCTCGTCGACGAGGTCCTCGCGGTCGGGGACGAGGCATTCCAGAAGAAGTGTCTGGCAAAGATCGACGCCTTTCGGGCCGAGGGCCGCACGATCCTGTTCGTCACCCACTCGCTGGATCTGATCGAGGGCATGTGCGACCGGATTCTGGTTCTTGAATCCGGATCGATGATTTTCGACGGCGCGCCGGCCGTCGGCACCCGGCTACTGCGGCAGCGGTTGGGTAGCCTGCCTTCGGACGGTCCGGTGCCCCACGATCTCGCCGTTGCCCGGCCCACCTCGGTGACCTTCAGCCGGGACCCGGCCGGGCCGCCCCAGGTCCAGTTCAGCCCCGGCGAGAGACTTACCGTCAGCGTCACCCTGGATGTGACCGAACACGCGCCGGAACGGCTCTACCTGCACGTCTATGCCCTGGGGCCGAGCGAACTGCCGGTCTGGTTGATGGAGACGCCTGCGGGCGGCGTGCCGGGGGGCGTGCCGGGGGTCAGCGGCACCCGCACGGTGGACTTCACCGTGCCCAGCCTCCCCGAGCTGCTCGGCGCGTTCGCGATCAGCGTGCACGTCTCCGACGCCGCGACCGGAACAGAGATCACCAAACGGAGGTTCGAGGACCTGTTCGGAATCAGCGGATCGCAGGCCGGCGGCCTACTCAAGATCGATTACGAGACGGGAACCCGCCCATGAGCACCCAGGAAGGCGGCCCCGCGCCGCCGGCGACCGTTGTGATCGTCAACTGGAACGGTGCGCACCTGCTGCCCGCCTGTCTGGACGCGGTGGCCAAGCAGGTCAGCGACTTCACCTTCGAAACATGGGTGGTCGACAACGCGTCGATGGACTCCTCCAGGACGCTGCTGGCCGAACGGTACCCGTGGGTCCGGATGGTCCCGTCCGAGGTGAACCTCGGCTTCGCCGGCGGCAACAACCTGGCGCTGCGGATGGTCACCACCCCCTACGCCGTCCTGCTCAACAATGACGCCGTCCCCGAACCGGACTGGTTGGCGAACCTGCTGGCCCCGTTCACCGACGCCACCGGGGGCGCGGATCTCGGCGCGGTCACCGGCAAGGTGGTGTTCCTCCCCCGTTTCCTGCGGCTGCGGCTGTCGACCTCGACCTTCACACCGGGTGCGCACGACTCCCGCGCGCTTGGCGTCCGGATCTCATCGGTGACCGTCAACGACCGGGAGGTCCTCCATGACGTGTTGTGGGAAAAGCTGACCTTCGGTGCTGAAGGCGGTTCATCCGCGCCGTTCTTCTGGACCCGCGGTGACGGCGAGCTCGCCGTCCCGGTGCCCGAGGGCGGCCCGGTCACCATCGGCTTCACCTGGTCCGGCGAGGCGCCCAAGTCGGTCACACTGAGCTGGGACGGCGGCCGCACCACCCTCGCCGCCGCCGCCGAACCGTCCACCGTGGAACTGGTCGTCCCCGACGGTGTGGCCCGCGTCGACGTGATCAACAATGTCGGTGGGATCGTGCTGCGGGACGGCTACGGCGCCGACCGCGGCTACCAGGAGATCGACACCGGCCAGTTCGCCGGGTCCGAGGATGTGTTCACCGCCTGCGGGAACGGCATGGCCATCCGCACGGCGCTCGGGCGGGAACTCGGCTGGTTCGACGACGACTTCTTCCTCTACTACGAGGACACCGACCTGTCCTGGCGCATCCGCTCCCGCGGATACACAATTCGCTACATTCCGACCGCGGTTCTGCGGCACGTGCACTCCGCGTCCAGCGTCGAGTGGTCACCGCTGTTCGTCTTCCATACCGACCGTAACCGACTGTTGATGCTCACCAAGAACGCGAGCACCGAGGTCGCCCTGGCCGCGGTCGGCCGTTACCCGCTCACAACCGCCTCGATGGCCATCCGCGCGCTACGGCAGGCCTGGGCCGTCCGTGGCCGGCCCGCGCTGCGACCGACCGTGCTTCGACTGAAGGTCATGGCGTCCTTCCTGCGGCTGCTCCCGGTGATGCTGCGCCGACGGCGCACGCTGGCGCGCACCGCGTCGGTAGGCCACCGTGAGCTGGAGACCTGGCTGGCGCAGCGATGACCACGCAGCCGGCTGCGACACAGGCCCAGCACAAGCGGCCCGAGCCGGGCGAAGGCCGGCATCCGGTCACCGGGCACAGGGGTGGGCAGGGGTCGGCCAGCGGAGTACGGGCCGCCGTTTACAACCGGTTCTGGCACTCCATGGGCGGTGGCGAACGCCACAACGGGATGATCGCCCAAGTGCTTGCCGCCGAAGGCGCCCAGGTGGACATCCTCGGCCATGCCGAGGTCGACCTGGCGGCCATTGGTGATCATCTAGGGCTCGACCTCACCGGCTGCCGCTACCGCCTGCTGCCTGACCGGGGTGACGACGCGGTCGCCGAGCTCAGCGCCGAGTACGACCTGTTCGTCAACGGCTCGTACATGAGCCGGCTGGCGCCTCGCTCAACCCATGCGGCACACCTGTGTTTCTTCCCGACACCAGCTGATCATGACGCACCGGGGTGGCGCAGGGCCGCCATCCGCGCGTGCGGCCCGCTGCTGCGCGGTGTTCGCCCGACCGTCGGCTACGGCACGGGTTGGTACCCGCCGGAAGGGGGGCGTCGCAGACAGTGGATCTGGACGAACGGCACGGGGATCCTCGCGGTTTCGGCGGGCGGCGAACGGGAGCTACGCGCTGACATCGGCCGTCCCGGGGCTTGCGGCACGGTGCGGTTGCGCGTCCAGGACGCCGACGGGCGGACCCTTGCCGCCGTTGAGGTCGACGGGTCGTTCAGGACGGTCGCGGTGCCGTTGCCCGCATCGTCCGGCGGCTGCGAGCTGACGCTGGTCAGCGACACGTTCACACCC
>NZ_CAUVXO010000055.1:0-2071 GCF_963555865.1 Protofrankia sp. Cr1 | reverse complement strand
CTTCCCGGGATCTGCGCCAACTCGGCGTGGCGGTCAGCCGACCGCGGGTGACCGACCAGCAGGACGGGGCCCGAGCCCGGCTCGCGTTGCGTTTCCCCTGGCTGCTGGCCAACCCGCGCGATCTGGACTATCTCGCCTCATACGACGTGGTGATGGCGAATTCGGCCTACACCCGGGGCTGGATCGGACGCCTGTGGCGCGTGGACGCGGACGTCCTCTACCCGCCCATCCAGGTGGAGCGCCTTACCCCGGCCAGTACTCGGGAACGCGCGGTGCTCACGGTCGGGCGCCTGTTCGCGCCCGGTCTCGGGCACGCCAAGCGCCAGCTGGAAATGGTCGAGTGGTTCGGTGAGCTCTACCGCTCCGGCGCGCTACCGGATTGGCGGATGCACGTCGTCGGCGGCTGCGAGGAGTCCCAGCTGCCATACCTGGAGAAGATCCGGGAGGCCGCCCGTGGCCTGCCGGTCGACATCCATCCGAACGCGCCACGCCACGAGGTCGAGCGGCTGCTGTCGACCTGCTCGGTCTTCTGGTCCGCAACCGGATACGGCCAGGACGGCGATCGCCGGCCATGGACGGCCGAGCACTTCGGGATGACCACGGTCGAGGCGATGGCCGGGGGCTGCGTGCCGGTGGTGATCGACCGCGCCGGCCAACGGGAGATCGTCCGCCACGGACTCGACGGCCTGCGCTGGACGTCGCCGGCGCAGCTCGCCTCGTTCACCAGACGCCTGGCAACCGAGGACGGCATGCGGGCACGGTTGGCTGCGAGCGCCGTCACCCGGGCACAGGAGTTCTCCGACGCGGCATTCGCCGACCGCTGGCGGGAGATCGCCACCCGTCACCGGCTGTATGCCCCCTGACCTGGCAAGGCCGAGACTGAAAGGATCACGGTTGATGCGGGTCATCCTGGACGGCACGCCGTTACTCGGCACGCCCACGGGAGTTGGCCGCTACACCGGCCAACTGCTCGCCGAGCTGCCCACCCTGCCCGGTCTGGACGTGGCCGCAACGGCGTTCACCTGGCGCGGGCTGGAGAACTTCGCTCCCGCGTTGCCGCCAGGTGTACGCCCGGCCGCGCGCCGGGTTCCGGCCCGGATCGTGCACGAGGCCTGGGCCCGCACCGAACTGCCGAAGCTCGAGTGGCTGACCGGGCCAGTCGACGTGGTGCACGCCACAAACTTCGTGCTGCCGCCACCGCGGCGGGCCCGCGGCGTCCTCACCATCCACGATCTGGCCTATCTGAAGCTGACCGGTACCGTGTCCGCGGCCTCGGCCCGCTACCGGGATCTGGTCCCGCGCGGCCTGCGCCGCGCCGCCGCCGTGATCACACCCAGCCAGGCGATCGCCACCGAGGTCATCGACACCTACCGGCTGGACCCGGCAATGGTGACCGTGACGCCGCTGGGCGTGGACGCCGCATGGTTCAGCGCCTCCCCGCCATCGCGACGCTGGCTCACCGCCCACGGCCTGCCCGCCAGATACCTGCTTTTCGTCGGTACGGTCGAACCGCGCAAGAACCTCCCAACCCTGCTGGAGGCGGTCCGCGGCCTGCACTCCGAGGTCAGCGACGCCCCACCGCTGGTCCTGGTCGGACCCGCCGGGTGGGGACCCGCCCTCGATCTTGCCGGGCTGCCGGGGGGAACCGTCGTCAACGCCGGCTATGTTCGGACGGACGAACTTCGGCGCCTGGTCGCCGGGGCCAGCGCTCTGTGCTTCCCATCGTTCTACGAGGGGTTCGGCCTACCGCCGCTGGAGGCGCTGGCAGCCGGAACACCGGTGGTGGCGGCTGACATCCCAGCGGTCCGAGAGGTCGTCGGCCCGATGTCGGGCAACGCCGTGCGGCTGGTTCCACCGACGGAGGCCGATGCGTTCACCGACGCCCTGATCGGCGCGCTCAAGGACGAGGTGGACCCCGGGCCGGGACGCGCCTACGCCCGGACCTTCACCTGGCGACGCACGGCCGAACGCACCGCCGCCGTCTATCACTCGATCGCCTGACCCCGCGTCACCCGACTCCAGGCGACCGTGACGACGTGCTGACTTCCGGCGTCTGGAGGTGCTCGTTTCC
>NZ_CAUVXO010000054.1:17939-20718 GCF_963555865.1 Protofrankia sp. Cr1 | reverse complement strand
CCCATGCGGTTCACACATAGCGTTCGAGGATGCTGGACTCGGCGAGCCGGGACAGCCCCTCGCGTACGGCCCTGGCGCGTGCGGCGCCGATACCCTCGACGGTCTGCAGGTCGTCCACGCCGGCTGCCAGCAGTTTCTGCAAGGTGCCGAAGTGGTCGACGAGTCGGTCCACGACCATTCGGGGCAGTCGTGGCACCTTGGCCAGCATCCGGTAACCACGGGGGCTGACCTGGCTGTCGAGCACATCCGCGCCCCCGGGGAAGCCGAGTGCGCGGGCGAGCACGGTCAGATCCAGCAGATCGGTCGATGACATCCCGGAGAGCCGGGCGAGGATTTCGGCGGCGGTGGCTGTCTTACCCCCTGAGGGCAGATAGTCGCGGACGGCGAGTTCCCGTTCGGTCTCGACTCCCGCCATCAGTTCCTCGAGCTGGAGGGACAACAACCGGCCGTCGGTACCGAGTTCGACCACGTAGCCTTCGATCTCGTCCGCGATCCGCCGAACCATCTCCAGCCGTTGGCTCACCAAAATTGCGTCACGGACGGTGACGAGGTCTTCGATCTCGAGGGCCGACAGTGTGCCGGCGACCTCGTCCAGGCGCATCTTGTACCGTTCCAGCGTCGCCAGCGCCTGGTTGGCCCGGGACAGGATGGCGGCCGAGTCATCAAGAACGTAGCGCAGACCTGCCACGTACAGCGCGATGATCCGCATCGACTGGCTGACCGAAATCACCGGGTATCCGCTTTGCTTGGCCACTCGTTCGGCCGTGCGGTGCCGGGTACCGGACTCGTCGGTGAAGATGGTCGGGTCGGGCACCAGGTGGACGGCGGCCCGGACGATTCGCTGTAGGTCGGACGACAGGACGATCGCGCCGTCCATCTTCGCGAGCTCCCGCAGTCGGGTGGCGGAGAACTCGACGTCCAGTTCGAATCCGCCGGTGCAGATGCCTTCGACCGCCTTGTCGTGGCCGAGGACGATCAGGCCGCCGGTATGGCCGCGAAGGATGCGCTCGAGGCCATCCCGGAATGGGGTCCCTGGGGCGACAGCGGCCAGTGTCGCCCGGAAGATGTCATCCCCGGGTGGTCCTGCCATCTGGCTCCCTCTGTATCTCGGCGTTCCGCCATCGTGATGGTATCGGGTGGGCTGCTTTGCCATGCTGCCCCCGTGATGTTGTAGCCATACTTTTACCTGCCGTAATTTTCACTCATTACCGCCGTACATATGCCGTATTGCACTGTTCAGGTCGCACACTTCGATCGTCGTCATGCCCTCGGGCGCCGGACCCGCCTCGGGAGGCACGAGCGCCCAGCGGAAACCCAGACGGGACGCGGCCGTCAGGCGCCTGCGGACCGCACCCACCGACCGGACCTCGCCGGCCAGACCTACCTCGCCGACGGCGACGAGGTTCGCCGGAATGGGACGGTCCTCAACGCTGCTGATCGTGGCCAGCGCGACGGCGAGATCGGCGGCCGGCTCGGCGAGCCGGACCCCACCGACGGTAGCCGCGTATACGTCCGATCTGCCAAGTTGAAGTCGACCGCGGCGCTCGACCACAGCAAGAATCATCGCGACCCGGGCCGAGTCGAGCCCGGACACGGCTCGTCGCGGCACGGTCGCCGTGGACGTTGCCACCAGCGCCTGCACCTCGGCGACCAGCGGTCGGCGGCCCTCGACCGTGACCGTCACACAGGTGCCCGCGACGCCCTCCGTCGGCCCACCGTCGTGCCAGCGGGACAGGAACAGCCCACTGGGATCCGCGATCCCACGGATGCCGCCGTCGCCCATCTCGAAGCAGCCGACCTCGTCGGAGGGGCCGAAACGGTTCTTGCTCGCCCGGACCAGGCGCAGCGACGAATGCCGCTCACCTTCAAAGTGCAGAACGACGTCGACAAGGTGTTCCAGCAGCCGCGGTCCGGCGACCGTGCCGTCCTTGGTCACGTGGCCGACGATCACACAGGCCATGTTCAGCGCCTTTGCCGCGCGGATCAGGGCCGCGGTGACCTCACGGACCTGGGTGACTCCGCCGGCCGCTCCGTCTGCGGTGGCGGTGGTGATGGTCTGTACCGAGTCAACCACCAACAGCTCTGGACGGACCTCGTCGACATGGGTGAGCAGGGCCTCCAGATCGGTCTCCGCGGCGACCCACAGATCGGCGTGCACTGCCCCCGTTCGCCCGGCTCGTAGCCTGACCTGAGCGGTCGACTCCTCGCCGGTGACCACGAGCGCCCGGGCGCCCGACGCGGCACTACGCGCGGCGACCTCAAGCAGCAACGTCGACTTGCCGACACCCGGCTCGCCGGCTAGCAGGACGACCGCCCCGGGAACGAGCCCGCCACCGAGCACCCGGTCGAGTTCGGTGACCCCGGTAGGACGGCTGCGGGCCGTGGTGATGTCAACCGCCGACATCGGGCACGCGGGGGCCGTGACCGCCGCGCTCGCCCGGGCGAGGCCCCGCGCGCCGGCCCGGTGGGTCGAGCGGACGGCGGGCACCTGGGCCTCGATCGTCCCCCAGGTGTTGCAGCGCGGGCAGCGTCCCACCCATTTCACCGACTCGGCGCCACACCCACTGCACCGGAAACCAACCGAGGCCGCGCGGGAACCGGACAGGCCCGGTGCGTTCGGGCGGGGAACGGGAGGCCGTGATGACATGGCCCGCACCGTATCGGGACGGTCCGACAACAACCATGGGGCAGTGGCTGGCCTGCCTTGTCACTCACCCGACGATGTCGGGCAGCTGACGATGCCCGCCGAGGTCAGCCGGCCGAGGTCAGCCGGCCGAGG
>NZ_CAUVXO010000054.1:14197-17459 GCF_963555865.1 Protofrankia sp. Cr1 | reverse complement strand
CCGGCCGGGCGCGACACGCCGGCGGCCGGACTGCTGGTCGCGGTGACACTCCTGCTCAGGGTGGCACTGCTGCTCGGGGTCGCACTGCTGGTCGCGGTGGCGTTCACCTGCTGCCCAGGCGGCGTCGAGCCCGATGTCGCGGGGTCCGCGGAGGCTCCCGGAGCGGGTGGTTCCACCGGGACGGCGAGGGTGACGCTTCCCGCCTTGGCGAAGGTGAACGTGACCGGAATCGCCTGCCCGACAGCGAGGTCACGGTTCAGCCCGGTCAGTACGGGAGCATTGCCGTCGGCGATGTAGAGGTTGCGGCCGCCTGCTTCGAGGACCGCACTTTTCGGGGTCTGGCCGCCGTCCGCAGCCGGCGACGCGACTCCGATGATCTCGTCGTCCTGGGTTCCGCCGTTGAAGAACGCGGATATGATCTGGGCTTTTCCGCCCGAGGTCGCAGGCCCGGCCACATAGACGTTACGCAGCGAGATGGTGCCGACGGCACCGGCGGCTGAGTTCGTCGTCGTGCGCGTTTGTGCCGTCACCGCGTCATTACCTGCTGCACACGATGAGAGTGTGATCGTGGCAATCAGCGATGCGCTGGCGAACAGCGAGGCGGTCGCGGTACGCACACCCGGACGGTGGCTCACGGCTCGGCTGCTCCTCGGTACGGTACCGACGGTCGTCGCGTCGGTACTGGTTGATCCGCCGCCGGACCGGCGGACGGCGCGCGGCCGACCCCTTTCGGGGACTCGCGCACCCGACGGGTTCGACCGCGGGGCACAGCCTAGTCGGCCAGCGGCCGCCGAGCGCGCGAGATGAACGATGGTCGCGCGCTCTTTGGCCAGGGGTCGGCCAGCGGCCGCCGAGCGCGCGAGATGAACGATGGTCACTCGGCGATGATCAGATACCGATGGCGTGTCAGCGGAGCGGAACGGCGCTGAGCCAGCCCTCCAACCGGTCGCCGGGAGCGAAGCCGCGAGGCGGCTGCACGAGCCGGCCGTCCGCGGCGATGAGGAGCAGCGTCGGCCGCTGGGGATCCGCGTTGACCAGACGGGCGAGGGATCCGTCCGGGTCGCCGTAGCCGACGGCAAGCCCCCCCGCAGCCGCCGGCGAGCGGGTGAGATCATTCAACAACGGATTGTCAGCTCCCGGGGTGACCAGATAGGTGGGTACCGGGATGCCCTCGTTGGCCTGGCCCACGATTTCGTGTACCGCTCTCGAGCAGTCGCAGGATCCCGGGAGCAGCACGATCAGCGCCGGCCGAAGGTCTGTTGTGGCGCGCGACCCGTGCGTGGCGCTGAGCGGGAGGTCGGGCAGCAGGCCGCCGACAGTGCCCGGCCGGGCGGTCGTGGATGCGAGCGGAAGCGGACCGTTGGGTGTGACCGGACGCGGGTGCGTCAGGATGAGCGGCACCATGGCGCCGAGCGCGCTGATGATTATCAGGAGTACGGCGATGATCACGCCGGGGACGGGGCGCGACTGGGCCGACGGCCGGTCGGCCGGGCCGGCCGGCATCCGACGCAGACCGGGAACAATCTTGCTCAGGAGCTCCCGGCGCTGGCGAGACCGCAGCTCGGCGTGGTAGATGGCGACATCCTCGGCCAGTTCACTGATGTCGTCGGGGATCTTGATGTTGATCGGCGGGATGTCGTCGCGAGGTCCGTTGCGGGGGTGGGAACGATGGTCGTCGTGGCTGGGCCCGTTGCCGTCGTCGTCCCCGGAGGCGGGCGGCGGCGGTGTGAGGTGCACCCCTCCATCGTGGCCGATGGACGGCCTATCTGCCGGGTGGTATAGGAAGCTAGGCGAAGTCATGGCTGGGACGTGGTGAAACGGAGGCATCCGGCCGCCACGACACCACGACCGTGCCAGAGGTCCATGTTGATCATCGGTGCCATGGGGGTAGCGAGGGGCACAGAAGGACATCCGGGCAGGCTGCTCGTGTCGGCGGCCTTTGCCCGTTTCGCCTGGTCCGGAGCGTCGCCGACCCACCGGCGACACGTCACCGAGGCGTGTTGGCGGGCCGATCGCGGCCTGCCTTACAAGCATGCGTCTGACCTGGGTCGATGCATGCGTGTTACTCTGGTGAAGGCGGAAGGGGCACTTGACACATGGCGTTCCAAGTCGGCGAGACCGTTGTTTACCCACATCACGGTGCTGCGCTCATCGACGCGATTGAAACACGCGTCATCAAGGGCGAGGAAAAGCTCTATCTTGTACTCAAGGTCGCTCAGGGTGACCTGACTGTGCGCGTCCCAGCGGACAACGTCGCGATGGTCGGCGTCCGTGATGTAGTCGGTCAGGATGGTCTCGAGCGCGTATTCGAGGTTCTACGGGCTCCGCACACCGAGGAGCCGACCAACTGGTCACGGCGGTACAAGGCGAATCTTGAGAAGCTCGCCTCCGGCGATGTGAACAAGGTCGCTGAGGTGGTTCGCGACCTCTGGCGTCGTGATCGCGAAAGGGGGCTGTCCGCGGGCGAGAAGCGCATGCTGAGCAAGGCGCGGCAGATCCTGGTCAGTGAGCTCGCACTCGCGGAAGGCACAAATGAGGACAAGGCCGAAGCCATGCTCGATGAGGTCCTGGCGGGTTAGCCGGCAGCAGGCAGCGCGGATATCCAGACGTGCCCGGTTTGTTTGAGACCTGTGCACATGTCTGACCGTGTAGCCGCGGTCGTTCCGGCAGCCGGCCGCGGCGAACGTCTTGGTGGGTCCGTACCCAAGGCGCTTCGTGCGCTGGCCGGACGTTCACTCGTCCAGCATGCCGTCGATTTGTTGACGTCTGCGACTTTGGTGGACCAGGTGATTGTCGCAGCTCCGGCCACAGAGCTGGAAACATTTGCGGCATTGCTCGGGCCCGGCGTGCGGGTGATAGCCGGCGGCGCGGAGCGCATCGATTCCGTTCGGGCGGCAATCGCCGTCCTTGATGAGACGGTGGGGGTTGTTCTGGTCCACGACGCGGCCCGCCCGTTGACACCCCCCGCGCTTGTCGATGCGGTCGCCGCCGCGGTGCTGGGCGGAGCACCGGCGGTGATCCCGGTGCTCGCGATCAACGACACGATCAAGCAGGTCGATGACGTGGGCAGGGTCGTGCGGACGGTTTCCCGTGATGTTCTGCGCGCCGTGCAGACGCCGCAGGGCTTCCGCAGGGATGTGCTCGACGAGGCCTACCGGCTCGGCGGGATGTCCGCTGACGGTGTGGCGATCACCGATGACGCGGGGCTGGTCGAAGCGCTCGGCGTCCCCGTGATGACTGTTCCCGGTGCGCAGGAGGCCTT